>JALXCS010000167.1 GCA_026990815.1 Methylomonas sp.
GGTTCTAAACATATGTTAATACACAGAATGAATAACAAACCACAACAACCGGAAAATTCTTGTTGCTGCCATCATGATGAACAGCCAAATAATGCCCAGCCATCTTTATCACAAGCTGTAAAAGGAACGACATTTAAAATCGAAGGTTTGGATTGTGTCGAAGAAGTTTCGATTTTAAAATCTCAACTTGGTCCTTTGGTTGGCGGGGAAGACAAATTGGTGTTTGATGTCATCAATGGCCGAATGACGATTACGCCTGATGCAAAGTCAGTACCAGAAAAAACCATCATCAAGGCAGTTGCATCAACGGGGATGAAAGCACTGCCCTGGCAGCCAGGCCAAAGTCAACCTGATATCAGAAAGCGACAACGTTCGCAAACATTGTTTGCTGCTCTCAGTGGCTGCTTTATTTTCACTGGTATGTTCTTACATATTGCAATGGCGGGTGGTTTTACCGATTTACAAAATCTATTAAATAATCCCGGAAACTGGACTTTTAGCTGGCAGCAATTTATTCAATACCTTGGCAGTTTATTGAATGCGCATAGTCAATTGACGATGCCACTTCCTGAAAAAATGGCTTATGCATTGGCTATCATTTTTGGCGTGCGGCATATCATTGTTAAAGCCTTTTATGCGCTTAAACAATTAAGAGCAGATATGAATCTGCTCATGTTTGTTGCCATTATTGGCGCTATTATCATTAATGAATGGTTTGAAGCAGCGGCAGTCAGTTTCTTATTTTCTCTGTCATTAGCAATTGAAAGCTGGAGTATCGCTCGTGCCAGAAATGCGGTTGAAGCTTTGTTGGATTTGGCGCCATCCACGGTCCTGGTTAAAGAGGAAAATGGTCAGGAGCGGCAAATACCCGTTTCCGAAGTCGTAGTCGGGACCACATTTATTGTCAAACCCGGTGATAAAATCCCATTGGATGGCGAGGTGGTTTCAGGTATCAGTTCAGTCAATCAAGCACCGATTACCGGTGAAAGCGTGCCTGTGACCAAACGCTCAGGCGATGAAGTCTTTGCTGGCAGTATCAATGGCGAAGCAATGCTGGAAATAAAATCGACCAAAGCCGCATCTGATACAACGCTCGCCCATATTATTCGCCTAGTCGAGGAGGCCCATAGCAAGCGTGCTGAAGCAGAACAATGGGTTGAAAAATTTGCTCGCGTCTATACGCCTGTCGTGATGGTTTTGGCGCTCGCTGTTTTTGTTATTCCACCCTTATTTCTTGGCGGGAATTGGCAGGAATGGTTGTACAGATCGCTGGTTCTATTAGTCATCGCTTGTCCTTGCGCTCTGGTGATTTCGACACCGGTGAGTATCGTTGCTGCACTGGCAAGTGCGGCACGACAAGGAGTGTTGGTTAAAGGCGGCATCTTTATTGAAGCACCCGCCTATTTAAAAGCCATTGCCTTTGATAAAACCGGAACCTTGACCGAGGGCAAGCCCGTAGTCACCGATGTGATGCCTTTTAATAGTCATAGCTCAGAGGAATTATTAAGCCGCGCTGCCGCTTTGGAAACCCGGAGCAATCATCCGTTGGCTGCTGCAATTGTACAATATGCAAAAAACCAGGGGATTAAGATTGCCAGTGCTGACGATGTCACCGTTTTACCCGGAAAGGGTGTGATGGGGATATTTAACAAAACTAAATTTTGGTTAGGCTCCAGGCGATATTTATTGGAGCGGGCTCAGGAAACACCGGAAATTAGTAAACAGGCACAAGCGCTTGAGCAGACCGGGAAAACTGTCATTGCTATCGGTAATGAGCGGCATGTTTGTGGTCTGATTGCCGTTGCAGACCAGCCGAGACCAGAGCTGAAAACTGTTTTATCAGCCTTGAAAAAAACCGGTATTCAGCATCTTGCAATGTTAACTGGTGATAATCAAGCGACTGCCACTAGCATCGCCAAACAAGTCGGAATTGATGAGGTTTATGCGGAATTATTGCCCGCGGATAAAGTCGATACCATTAGCAGTCTGGTTGAAAAATATGGACACGTTGCGATGGTTGGTGATGGGATTAATGATGCGCCCGCATTAGGTAGAGCAAATTTGGGAATTGCCATGGGTGTTATGGGCTCAGATGCGGCCATAGAAACCGCCGATATTGCTTTGATGAGCGATGATCTCGGCAGACTTCCATGGTTAATTAAACATTCCAAAAGAACGTTGCGAATTATCAGGCAGAATATTGTCTTCGCGCTTGGTCTAAAAGCCGTCTTTGCAATTTTGGCCTTGTTAGGGCTTGCAACACTTTGGATGGCAATTGCTGCGGATATGGGGGCTTCACTTCTAGTCGTTGCAAATGGGTTAAGGTTACTAAATCCAAAGGCTTAATGGTCTTCTATTTAAGCTATAATGAATACAAGTGGTTAAAAGTGATACTCGGGAAAAAAACTTCGAGAATATCAGGCTTTTTTATAAATTACAGTTAATAAACGCAATTTCATTAAATGATTAACTTCATTTTTCAACCTGCCCGTCAACAAGATCCTCAAAAATATATTTCCGGTTCAATATTTGAAATTTATCATCAACATGTCGAGCAAGGCCACCTCCAAAATGATTTAGCACAAATAGCGGTACTGCATCAACTTGATACACTTCTTATTGGAATTGATAAGTATGTTCAGTTTAATAATCAAAGTTACCCGAAAAAGTTTTTCTCAAAATCACCTTCAACATCTAAAAGTTTATATATTTATGGCGATGTAGGGCGGGGCAAGTCCATGTTGATGGACTTATTTTATGAAACATGTCCCATTCAACAAAAGCGCCGGGTTCATTTTCATGCTTTTATGCTCGAAGTTCATGAATTTGTTCATCAATGGCGAAACCAAAACAGATCAGGTGACATGATTGTGACTTTGGCTAAAGAAATCAGGTCAGCAACTTTATTACTGTGCTTTGATGAATTTCATGTGACTGATATTGCTGATGCCATGATTTTGGGACGATTATTCAGCCAATTATTTGCTTTGGGAGTTGTTATGGTCATTACATCCAATAGACATCCCAAGGATTTGTATGAAAATGGTTTGCAACGAGATTTGTTTTTGCCTTTTATTGATTTGTTACAGAATTATTGCCTAACGCAGGATTTGCCGGCCCAAAAAGACTATCGTCTACAACATTTACATGCATTACAGACAAGATATTATTTTCCTATTGATAGTGAAGCAGAGAAATTTATTCAAAATAGCTTTAATGAATTAACAGCTTTTGCCTCACGAACGCCTGGTAAGCTGGAAGTTAAGGGAAGAGAAATCATATTATCTGCAGTTCATGGTGATGTAGCATTAAGTTCATTTCAGGAATTGTGTGAACGACCTCTTGCAGCTTTGGATTATTTGGAACTTGCCAATGAATTTACAACCTTGATTTTGACCAATATACCAAAGTTATCCCGCCAAAAACGAAATGAAGCCAAGCGTTTTTCAACCTTAGTTGATGCCCTTTATGAGCATAAGGTTAAATTAATTTGTACGGCGGAAGTTGTGCCGGAAGAACTGTATTTGGAAGGTGACGGTGCGTTTGAATTTAAACGCACCGTGTCACGTTTGATTGAAATGCAATCAGAGCGATATTTGCTTAGCAAGCATATCGCTGATTAGTGATTGCAACCAGCGCCATGAATGTGACCATGCGCTTTTTCATCTTCTGTTGCATCACGGATATCAGCAATTTCCACATCGAAAGTTAGAGCAACACCAGCCAATGGATGGTTTCCATCAATTGTTACCTGATCACCTTCTACCTTGGTGACAGTCACTACAACAGGCTCTCCATTCTGACCGGCAGCCTGAAACTGTAGCCCTGGCTCAATGGTGTCAACGCCTTGAAAAGAATCTTTTGGGAGTGTTTGAACCATGCCTTCTTGCTTAATACCATAAGCTTCTTCTGGCTCAATTCGGGTTTTTACTTTGTCGCCTACTTCTTTGTCAAGCAGTGCTTTTTCAAGTCCTGGAATAATATTGCCCGCCCCATGTAAGTAAAGTAAAGGTTCATCAGAACCAGATTTATCTAGAACATTGTTCTCATCATCGGTCAAAGTGTAGTGGAATGAAACCACTTTATCTTTTTCTATTTTCATCAATTAAATTGCTAGTTTTTTAAAAATAACATTCCATGGTACATGAATTTTTTTATTTTTCCATGGTTTTAATAAACTGATCTGCTTCATTAATTGATTTTTCCATCGATGCAATCAGTGCGGAAACATCGGATTCAATGGATGTTAATTCACCTTTTAAGGAACTGATGGCTTGGGCATTTAGATTATGTTTTAAATATAAAACCTGATCTTTAAACACCGCCAATATTGGTTTGGTTTTAGCCTCGGCCCGGTTCATGGCAGCGATCAATTGTTTATAGCGTTTTTTGGTTTCCCGTAATTTTTGTTGGCTGCTGCGTTTTAACGAAGGGCTGGTATATTGTTGAATTTCCTCTTCCCATTCTTCGAACAGGGATTCTGAAACATCTTCAATATCATCAATGCGTTTTCTTAGTTCTTCAGCTTTGGCAACGCTGTCTTCATATTCATCATTAAGCTTTTCATAAGTTTCCTGTAGATCGCCACCTTTGAAATTAGTAAGCGCAGTAAATTGCTCCAGTGCGGATTTGAATTGTTCTTTTGCTTCTTCCTGAGTATCGCGCGCTGCTACCACCCGATGGATCAAGATATCTCGCATCTGGATACCTACTGAATCCAGGGCACTGTAATAGATACTAGAACAACCTGTGATAAAAAGGATCAATATTAATGATGAGAAACGTGTCATAAAGATCATGAAGATAAACTCCTGTTTTGATTTTAGGTTCAATTATATTGTAAAAAAACCAAATCTTAAATCATTTATAATAATCATGTTTTCTGTTCATTGTATGATTTGGCTCCGTTTTTGCCAGCTGAAATTAATTAAAATGGAATGCTGTTTTTTGGCAAGTTCGTCCCGACTTTTGTACATGACAAAACTTGTGGAATGGAGGCAAGCGATTGAAATAACAAGACCTACTATTGCAGGGAAGCAAAAAAGAGCTACAAGAATGTATTTACGCGAGTCTTTTTATTTCAATCGCTTGCCTCTTTAGAAGTCCAAGAGGGTGTCTTTTTTGTCGTGCCCAAGTATGCCAGCATATAAATTAAATGTTGTGAAATTTTGAAAAACCATGTGAAATAGACGGGATAATTCGATTGTCCAAAAAAATCAGCGAACCTCGAAAAATGAAGCATTACCAAGTAAAGAGATCAATTTTAATTAAGTTACTCAGATCGGTTTTTGTGGTTTATTTTACAGGTGTTGTGTTGCTGACTGCCCTATATGTTGTACAAGTGTACCAACACACGAAAAATGATATCTCAAGTGAACTCAAGGTAATCGCTGATACTTTTAAGTTGGATCTGAAGCGGGCATTGAATACTCCTGATAATCAGCGGTTATCTGAAATTAGTAATAAAATTCTGGCTTTGCCAGTTGTTGTAAGCGTGTTAATTGTGGATGCTAATGGCAACAGTCTTTTTTCACAAGGAAAGGATGTGGGATCCTCTGACACCCGATTATTTTCCCGGGAGCTTGTTATTACCAGACAATTTGCAGGTAATTCAATTCAATTGGCGACAGTCAGGTTATATTCTGATTCCGGGGTTGTTTCAAATCGAATCAAATTTGGATTTGCCCTGATTTTCTTGCTGGGTGTAATCAAAACATTTTTACTGGTCGCATCACTCATCTGGGCAGTAAAAAAATTATTCATAAAGCCTTTAAATAAACTGGCCAAGGACATTGAACTGATTAATCTGGATAATCTTTCTAAATCAAGAATTAACTTGTATGTTGAAGATGATAATGAGTTGAAAGCAGTTGAAGCCATTAGCAATCAAATGCTTAGAAAGCTTGATCTGGCAAAAGAAGAATGGCTGCAAATTGAAAATAATTACCAAAGAATTCTTGAAAAAGAAGTTAGTGAAAGAACTCATGAGTTAGAATTAAGTAACAAGCAGCTCAACACCCTTGCTGCAACCGATCCATTAACTCATATCAGGAACAGGCGTAGTTTTTTTGATATTGCCGAAAAATATTTTTCCATTGCTGTTCGAACCAAGGAACACTTAACGGTGATGATGATTGATATTGATTATTTTAAATCAGTAAATGATAAATATGGTCATGCGGTGGGTGATGAGGTATTAAAAGAATTTGCCAGTGTGACAAAACGCCAGCTTCGTGACAGTGATTTATTTGCTCGATATGGGGGTGAAGAATTCGTTATCGTATTGCCAAACACTGGAATTGAAGGTGCAGAAAAGCTGGCCGAAAAAATCCGTCATACCATTGCTGGACATTATTTAGTAACTGAAAAAGGCGAAATTCAGATTACCATTAGTATTGGTGTCTCGGCGCTGGATGAATATGATTCCAGTTTGGATGATATTTTATCCAGAGCTGATAAAGCGCTCTATCTTGCCAAAGAAAATGGCAGAAACAGAATCGAGAAAATGGCAGCTTGAGATTCATTGACTATAATTTCTTCAAGATATGTATGCATTGAACTTTTAAGAACCTGTTCAAGATCGTTACGAGCTGCTGTTAGTTGTGTGCGGACGGAGTGCAGAAACCGGAATTTACATGGAGTAAATGAGGGTTTAGAGCATCGCCCAAGCACAAATGGCAGTGGTGCAGTAGATCTTGAGTGGATTCTAAGATGCATTTTGCTGACTCATTTTGGAGAAATTATTTATGACTCAATCTTACGCACACCAACCTGACCTGGACTGGAGTCAGGTTAGAGAAACAGTTAAATTGCTGGCTCTTTCTGCAACGCATGTAGAAGGAAGTATGGTTGAAGGGGACGATTCAGTGACAGTTTTAACTGAATCTTTTACTGCGATGGTGGAGCATTTGGCTGGAATCAATGCACAACTGGAGTTATTAGAGCCAAGCGAAGCAAAAGATTTGGCATTGGCGCATTGTTCAGCTACATCAGATAAAATCAGAACGTCAATTGTTGCCTTTCAGTTTTATGATCGATTGCAGCAGAGACTGCAGCATGTTACATTCAGCTTGAAAGCATTATCAGACATCGTTGAAAGTCCAGAACGACTTTATAATCCCAGGGAGTGGGCTAAACTACAGGAACAGATTAGATCGACTTATACAATGGAGTCAGAAAAAGCACTATTTGATGCAATTGTAAGTGGAAAAAGTATTGAAGAAGCTTTAAAAATAGCAGCTTATGAAGAGCAGAATACCAATGAAGATGAGGATATTGAACTTTTTTAATGAAAAAACATAAATTTATTTTCCTGGTAATGATAGTTTTTTTGATGGCAGCCTGTACTTACCATTCATCGGAAGCTCAGAGAAAAGCATCAATTTATAATTCAAGGCAGAATACAGGCGTAATAAAAAACTATCCTACTGAAAATAAAGAGGATTTTTCCAAGGATGAATCACTAGTTAAAACTTACCCGTATAAAACTTCTGCAGTCAATAAGAACACTAATTTTTCTACATACAATAAACCACTAACCCCTGCTGTTGTCGCATTGTTGTCAAAAGCAGACCAAAGTTACAAGGCCGGGGAATATGATCAGGCGGTTTCCACGATTGAAAGAGCGTTAAGAATCGAACCAAGAAATGCCAAATTGGTTTATAAATTAGCTGCAGTTCGCTTAAGGCAAAACAAAGCTAGACTGGCAGAAGATTTAGCCAAAAAGGCTGCGCTGCTTGCTGGTAATAACACCTTGATAAAACGCCGGGCGTGGTTGCTTATTGCAGAGGCAAGGCGGTTGCAGGGAAATCAGGTCGGTGCCAGAGAGGCCAAGACCAAAGCACAAAACTATTAAACAGACTTATTCATAATCCAAGGGTACCAAAGTTACTTGCATTTCGACATTTTCCCGGTCAATTGTCACCCATTGTTTTTTACTTAAATAGCCTTCTTTACTGATCTCTATATTGTAATCCCCCGGATTAAGGCTGATTCCGGAATAATATTTTTTATCCAGATTAAGTATTCTTATTTGTGCAGAGCCAGGGTTGGTATAAATAGTTAATTTGTAACCTGAACTTTTCCGGGTATTGGTATCAACAAAATTAGTCATCAGCGCATTTGTTGCCAATGAGTTGTCTTTGGTTCTAACTTCAGAAACCGGGACCTTGGTTGTAAGTTGTTTTGGCTTAAAACTTGCCTTATTCGACTGGTATTGTGGAATTTGAGCTGTTGATTCAACTGGCTCCGGTACAAAATAGAAATCGTTTCGCAGTGATGAAGATTCCCAGGGGATTTGTCGGCCTGCTGAATCTTTTTCCACACCCACCCTGACTCGTTTGAAAACCTGTTCAATAGACAGCCCGGTTTGGGTCATGTATTTGAGTAAATATTTTGTATAGGGGCTGTTACGTCCTTCTCCATCCATAGCAACATTTCCTGGGCCAGTTGAATAAGCAATAAGAGTTCCTACACCACCTTCCATTCTCGCCAGTCCTTTCGTTGATGAACGAAAGCTCCGTGCAAAAGGGTTATCACGGCAAGCGTCTAATACCACGATATTCAATGGGTTGCCCGCATCTTCCAATGCACGCAATAATAAATTTGCCTGAACTGATTCATCAGGTACTTCAAATTCTGATTGAATATCGGCACCAATAGGAATTAAATAATTTTCACCTTTAACCTGGATGCCATGGCCAGCATAGAAAAAAATTCCTGCTCCTCCTTTTTGCTTTAAGGTTTGTCCAAATTCACGAATGGCATTTCGCATTTGTTTTCGATTTAAATCGTACTTGTCAAAAACTTCAAAGCCCAGATATCTGAGCTTTTCAGCAATATCAGTCGCATCGTTGATCGGGTTGGTTAATGGAGATGATTGATAATTAGAATTGCCAATAACCAAAGCTGTCTTCGGCGCAGCGTAACATGGTGTTACTCCCAGAAAAAAAGCTATGATCAGCAAGCCAGTTTTCATAAATTTATCAGTGTATTAATTTTACCGGGTTTTTAAAGGAAATTTCTTCTGGCTTTACCTAATGGCAGCACATCAGACCATTGACCGACCATTTCTCCATCAATCTTGAACATCTTGAATTCCAGTTTGAAATAAGCTAATTCCTCACCACCAGCGCCGTATTGACGTGTTGACGATAATTCAGTGTTGACGACATAGTCAAAAGACGTTGCTGATTTATCCATAAGACGGACTAGGCCCGAAGCCAAAATAGTTTCTGTTATGCGATCATAAATATCCTGAATTCGTATACTTTCATTATCGGTATTATTAAGCATTCTGCCAACTACCAGGCGGGGACGCTTTCTTCCCCATCTTTGTACCAGTCTGGATGCCAACATCTTGTTGGTCACTTTTTCTGCAAATGCGGTATAGTCGGCCATCGTCAGTTCTGCTTCCAAATGTGCCCGACTGGAGTCGTCTAATATGGAAACTCTGGATTGGCCACCTAGCCGGTTTTGGGCGCAGCCGGTTGCTAATAATGCACAGGTGCTTAATACTATTATTTTTTTCATCATTTTTGTAATCCTAAAAATTATCAATAATCGTTATTTTAATTGAAAGTTATCTCGCATGGATTTTGGACAAATCGGCGGCAGTGGAGGAGGGCAGGGTACCATCTGCTTTGATTCTTGTTCACGACGATCAGATTCGATATATAAATCATCAGGAAACCGAACAGTAAACTGGATGGAATAAGCGTCTTCTGTTTTGCCCATACTCTGAAAGCTTTTAATTTTTCTTGGACTTAGAACAAATCGATGCCAGACATTGCCAACATTGATTGGAAAACCTTGTTTATCACGCCAGACGATCTTGTATTCTAGGCTATAGCGATTATCAGTCAAATTCTGAACGTCGATACCGGCTTTGGGAAGCAAGCCGACCTGGGCAACTCTGACATTGGTAATTAATACTCTATTGACCAATTCACTTGAACCCAAAATTAATGTGGCACGGGGATGCGTGTCATCGATGGTTCTTTGTGCCAGGTGTTTGATATTAGCACCTTTTTTTGTAGTACATCCGCTCGCCAGAAAGGTAACTAAACAAAGAATGATTATTTTTTTTATCATGGTTTTTTGATCCATAAGTTTTTGTTAACTTGTGCATACATTGCTTTTTCAATACTTCTTGCATATATAAAATTATGCGATTTTCTGTTCAGGAATACATGTTTTTTTGCCAATATCCGACCTCGTTTATCGTAGCTGATAATGGTGATTTTTTTTAATCTTTTTGAAACATAAAAACGGGCGGCCGAGATTTTTTTGGGCAAGGTCATCCATGCGCGCATGTCCGGATTAGCGAAACTTTCCCGAAAAAGTTTGCCAATGACGCCTATGCCGCCAAGTTGGTTCCAGAGTAGATTTTCCCCGATATTCCGGCCAATTTGTGTCATGATTCTGGCCTGTTCAATCGGGAGTTTATCCAGCTGGTTTCTTAAGATGATCGCTTCAATATCTGCAATCGGAGAGAGAGTTGCCAGCACTTTTCTTCCAGCTTTTATCTTGATTGTTCTTACTGAGGACTTTACCGGCTCGAAAAGAGGGGATTTAATGGGTACGATGCCCCCGGCAATATTCAAAGCAAATGACAGTGTCTTTTTTTCAGGAGCAAAACCGTCTGCCACGACAACATGCACGAGGCGTTTTTTTCGGGGCGGTCTTCTTTTTGTCGCCCTTATCGATCTTTTGATGACCTTGCTTCTGGGGTTTAATTCCAGTGCCTTTTTATAAGAGATTCGGGCATTATTTCTCAGCGAAGCATCTTCGTAGCTGTCAAATTCCTGAATAATCCCTGCCATATAAAAGCCAAACGGATTAATGTAGGCACTGGGAATACTTTTGGCTTTGGATTGGTAGCGCTTGTATTGGTTGAAAATAAGATCAAAAGCTTTGGGGGCGTAAGATGAAGCTTTTTCTGTTTCTGGTTTTTTCTCTTTTTCATTGACCTGCTTTTTGATTTCCCCAATATTTTTTTCAAATTCCTTTCTTTCAATATTTTGCCAGTCGATTGCGCGGCGGGTGACATTGTAGGCTTTTCTTTCGCCATTCAGTAAATAGGCGATTGATTTATAATTAAGCATTAGGATCCTTTCATAAGGCTCCCCGATATATTCGACCAAATCGCCTTTTCCTGATATCAGACTCATGGCTTCCAGGCCATATTGAGTGAAAGACTCTTCAGCAATGGACCGTCCCATCATTTGTTTCAGGTAAGTTTCAGCGCTCGCAAAATCATCGATAGCATCAAGGGTATGGTTGGTATCTGTTGACAACAGACCCGCTTCGACTGAATTTAGAAAATCAATGCCATTATCTTTGATGTTTTGTTGTTCCAGTTCGTAAGCACGTTTGAAATCACCAGTAGCAATTAAATTTCTGATCGGGACAAAATCTTTGGAATAGCCTTCATAGGTAATTTGATATTGAATTTTTTTTTTATTATGAATGTTGCCAGGATAATGTCCGGGAACCGGTTTGACTGGTGTGGGATGAGGTACTGAAGCAGGCGGTCTGGGTAGGTTTTTATTAATTTGCTTCAGGCTGCTGTTCAAAGCATCCAGAAAATCTATCGCATAAGCCTGAGGAGTCTGAAACACTAACAGGCAGAAAACAATAAAAGTCGTCATTATCGAATGAAGAATATTTTGTCTTTCACAGACCCTAGGAGCAGATAATAGCCTGGTTCTTGGGCTTGTTAACCCAAGAACCAGGATGGTTCGACGAAAAAATTTTTTCTTGTTTTTATTCATGTTTTATTCGAAAGCTTACATTATAGTTAGAACACCGGCCTATTAACTTCCGGTTGTTGCGGTGTTTGTGTTTGGGCTTTTGCCTCACGTAAAATATCCCCACGTTGAACCTCGCCGCCACTGATTATGGCAGCTTTAGCCCGTGCAGCTTCGACGGTGTCCAGTTTTAACTGGGCAACCTTGGTTTCAGCCGAACCAAATGAAATCCCGGTATCCGGATCAATTAGTTCTTGACCAGGACGCATGACATTGAAAATGTCACCCGTTTTCAAGCCGCCATCCAGGCCGCGATTAATATACACACTGCCATCAGGAAGTGTGGCTATGATTTTAATGGGGTAAATTCGATGAACAATTTTGCTGACCATTAAATCAGTAAATTCATCAATCAAATTGCTGTAGGAGTTAGCTGCAATATTTTTATTATATTTATCCAGTTTTTTGTTGATACGGATTTTGTCGGCAGCCAGCAGTTTTCCGGTGTGGCTGTCAACGATACGCAAAGTGGCTTCGACAATGCCGTAATGGCGAGTTTGGACTTCATCAACATAAGCCAGTTTTTTACTTTCCGATTGGATGGCAAATTTATCAACAGCAGTCAACACTAAATAATCCGCTCCAATTGTTTCTTTTAAATATGGATCTATCTCGTCGCCACTCATCAGAGCGGTAAAGTTTTTCTCATCCAGAACCTGGTCAATCTCATGTCTTTCAAGGACATCAAAACGATTAGAGTTGGTCAGTTTAACCATTAGGTCGTTTTTGACCCGCGGGTAATCATCGACAGCAAGAAAAATAGTGTTATTGTTGGCATTAAAGTGGACTTTGCCTATGGCAATGGTCAACTTACCTCCCTGGGATGTTTTTTCAATGGTTTTTGGTTGTTGCCCTGCTACGCCGTTTTTGGCCAGATTTTGGTCCTGGGTTTCCAGCAAATCACCAACTTGCACATCGCCATCGATTATATCGACAACTGAAATGGTGTCTTGAACAGAGGCTAATTTAATATTGCCAACCGGAGACTTGATTTTTCCTATTGCGATGCCGCTGGGGTCCTGTATTTCCTTGCCTTCTCTGAATACTTTAAAGGTGCTTTCAGCAGTATATCCATCGTTAGTGCCACGATTAATCACATAAGGATTGGCACTGACGATTATAGCTGGGGAAACGATATTAAGAATTTTTTGAGAAGCCAGGGCGCCGACGTGATCAAAGGTAGAATATTCATCACGATTCGATTCCCGGCCTTCAAATACCGATTCGCTGACTTTGGTTCTAAAACTGGCAGTACCCGCTATCATTCCGGTTTTAGTGTCAATCACCCTGAGTCGAAAGCGGGCATCAGAAACATGCTTGGTGATTTGTTTTCCTGACTCACTGTAGGGGATTGCGGTGTTTTTAGTTTTTTCATCAGCTTTTTCCAGAACCGCAAATACCAGAAAATCAGCACCCATAGTCGTCCCAAGATTTTGATATTCCTTAACAATATCATTGTGATCTGACAATATTCCGGTCCATTTCACTGCATAACCACTGACATCAGGTAGATTTTCTGTGGCGGCATTCAAGGTCCGGTCAAGGAATGATTCTTTATCGCCTTTACCGAATTGCTGCTCATTGATAATTTTTCTTAATGCTGTTCTTTCCAGTACGTTAAAACGATTGCTTTTCTGTAAATGTTCAATGATGCGAGCTGCCAGATCTTCTGGTAGTCCCATTCTTTGCTGGACAGCGCGGTCAGGGAAAAAATCACTGGTGCCTAAAACAGCGATTTTAATTTGGCCCTGTTGATTTTTGGCAAAATCCAATGTGCTGCTTTCAGAAGATTTTTGCCCTTCATTTTCAGCAGTTTTTTCGCCGCAGGCACTGATAAGAAAACCGAGAAGGATTAAAGTTATTATTGTCATTGAGTGGCGTGTTTGTTGTTTCATATCATTGCCTTGCCTTGTTTATATTGTCAGCATCCAGATTCAGGGTTTTCTCAGGATATTACCTGCTTGCATTGGGTAACCTTCAGGGTCTTGTTCCGAAGTAATTTTTGCATAAGTAATTTTTGGCAAAATTCTCGTCACTTTAACAGTGCCAATGAATTCTTCACTGGAACCTAAAGATTCACCGGTATCGGGATCAATCAGTGCTTCTCCGGCAAAAAACACTTTCAGTTTTTCGCCGACTTTTAGTCCACCATCTTTGCCCCGGTTGATGATTACTTCATTGGTTCGGGTGCGTTTGACAACTTTCATCGGATAAACCTGGGCAACGAACTGATTTGCCAGTTGAGCAGCAATGCCCTTAGCCATTTTCGAAAAATAAACACTGCTGGGTGCGCCGGAGTTGTTATTTACTATTTTATTTTTGGTGGCAAAGGTATCTTTAAGGAAAAAGGTGGTGACAATTTGGCCGGTACTGGTGTCAATCATTTGCGCATTGACGGCAAGAACACCCCAGTCCTTACGCTTGTATTTGCTATCAAAGTTAGGTAAGGGGGTATGTTTCCGGTAAAACTTGAAATCCTGAACCGTTGGTAAAATCAAGTAATGGGCGTTGTTAAGGTTGCCGGAATTTGCAGCATCGCCTTTGGCCAGATCGGAATTGGCAAAATCTTGTTCATCCAGAACTGCTTTGAGTGTGGCTTTGTCACGGCTGAGCACGCGAAATTTCCGGGTCGCTCTGAAAGAAGCTTCCATTTCTGAGCGAATAATATCTGTATCCAGGCGTCTTAGGAGATTACGGTTGACAGTGTCTCCAATAACGGGTTCTTTTATTGCAACAGCAGGCTGGTTTGATTTAGCCATCAGGGTATTGGAAAGAGTCAACCCCATTATAATGGTAAGTATTATTCGCTTGATCATGTTTTCTCCAAACTTTATTAGTATTTTTTTAAGGTTTTGAAATTATATAGGAAATTTATTTTAGTTACCGCCATAAAAATACTTTCATGGGTGAATTATCCAGGTTACTGGCAAAAAATTAAGCAACTAGTTGCTTGAATACTTGATGAAAATATGATTGTGCATGGCTAGTCTGTTGGTCAAATATTGGTAATTGATTCTTAAAAAAACCTTATAGTAGTTATAAATTGTTTATAATATGTTCAGTCATGGTTTATCCGATCCTTGATATCCTTTATTTATACTTAATAAAAAAAATAATTAGTTTCTTGGTTTTAAATTAAAAGAGCGAGCCTCAACATGTCACTTGATTTTTCAAATATGCTTAAAGCAACAAATTTTTTATTGTTGCTCAGTTTTTTCACACTGGATACGACCCTAAGTTTTGCCAATTCTGATTTGCTGGTACTAGCAAAAGTGAGTGTTGATGAAGCGGCGAGAAAAGTAGCGGATGATAAAAAAAGTCGTGTTTTAGGTGCAAAAACTGAGGTAATTGAAGGGCGGAAGGTTCATGTCATCAAAACCTTGTCTGATGAGGGCCGGGTAGAAAATGAAAAAGTTGATGCTGAAACTGGCAAGACCCTAGACAACAAAAAATAAACAAAGCCAGATTATGCGTATTTTAATTGTTGAGGATGAACAAGTTCTGTGCCAACAAATCCGGGACTTTTTTGCGCAAAAAGGTTTCGCTGTTGATGTTGCCCACAACGGAACTGACGGATTGCATATTGGCAATGAATATCCGTTGGATATTGCTGTAATTGATATTGGGCTACCGGATTTTTCTGGTGTTGAATTGATCAAACAGCTCCGCCAAAAAGACAAGACCTTTCCGATTTTGATTTTGACCGCCCGCACCCGTTGGCAGGATAAAGTTGAAGGGCTTGATGCTGGTGCTGATGATTATCTGGTAAAACCTTTTCATTTTGAAGAGTTGCTTGCCAGGGTCAATGCCTTGATTCGCCGTTCAGCCGGGAATGCCCATCCGGTTTTGGTCTACAAGAATATAGAACTTAATAGCATTTCTCAGGAAGTTTTTGTAGACAAACAGAAACTTGAATTAACTGCTTATGAATACAAGGTTTTGGAATATTTAATGTTTCATCAGGGTGAAGTGATTTCCAAAGCCACATTAACTGAACATATCTATGACGAAGATTATGACCGGGATAGCAATGTTCTTGAAGTATTTATTGGTCGGTTAAGAAAAAAACTGGATCCTGAAGGAAAAACTGATCCAATTGAAACCCTTCGTGGGCGTGGTTATCGCATCGGCGAGTGAGATTCAGATCACTTCAATTTCGATTGCTGTTTTCTGCTGGTATTATCCTGGCAATTGCTTTTGCAGTAATGGCTCTGGTTTTGGAACAGGGTTTTCGAAAAAGCGCTGAACGGGCGCTGCAAGAACGATTGCAGGTTCAGGTTTATGCGCTACTTTCTGTTGCCGAATTATTGCCCAATGGGCGTTTGAAAATCTCTGATGAATTTTTGCATGAACCGCGGTTGCAAACTCCTGGTTCAGGTTTATACGCGTTCGTACACAAAAAAAATGGCGTGATGATTTGGCGTTCAGCTTCAGCGCTTGGATTAAAAAATTCTTTAATTCCTGATCCAAAACCTGGCAAAAGCCTTTTCAAGAGACAATCAGGCAAACCAGGCCGATTTGTTTTGCAGTACGATATTATTTGGGAAGATGACGCAGGTCAGGAATACGAATTTATTATTTCCGTTGCTGAAGAAACTCGTTTTTTGGACCAACAAATAAAAGCTTTCAAACAGACTTTGTACTATTGGCTGTTAATCTTTGGTATGTTTTTTCTAATCATGCTGTTTTCTTTTATTCGTTGGAGTTTGAAGCCTTTGCGTGAGATTGGAAATGATTTGCATGCAATTGAAAAAGGTGAAATAGAGTCGTTAAAAGGTTCCTACCCTGCTGAATTGCAACTTTTAGCTCGTAATTTAAATGGCCTGATCAAAAGTGAGCGTACTCATTTAGCCCGTTACCGGAACACATTGGCAGATTTGGCGCATAGTTTGAAAACCCCGTTGGCCATTTTGCGCGGGTGCCTTGAAGCAGGAAAAAGTATTGATACTACCCGGGAAACAATTCGGAACCAAGTAAACCGGATGAATGATATTGTTGAATATCAATTACAAAGTGCTGCGGCTAAGGGGCAAAAACAAATCTCCGGAAGTATTGTAGTTTTGCCGGTTCTTGAAAAAATTGTTTACTCTTTAGAAAAAGTCTACAACAACAAAAATATTCATTTTAAGCTGGAGATACCTGAACTATTTTCGATCTGTTGTGATGAAGGTGACTTCTATGAGATTGCAGGTAATTTACTTGATAATGCCTGCAAATGGTGTGTTGGGAAAATCAAGATCTCAATTCCGGTCGATTGTCAATTCAACTTCAGCTGCTTTTCCATTGAAGATGACGGCCCCGGTATTCCTCTGGAAAATATTGATAACATACTTAAACGTGGCGTTAGAGCTGATCAAAATATTGATGGTCATGGGATAGGGCTGGCTGTTGTTAATGAATTGGTTACTTTGCTGGGTGGCTCATTGAAAGGTGGAAAAAGTCAGGAACTGGGAGGGATGAAATGGGTTGTCAGTATCGAGCAGCGCTGCGGGGAATAAGCTGAATTTTTGAGGGCATTCAAAATAGGTCACAAATTGAGGCAAAGCCAGTGACTAATTTGGAACCGGCTAGGTCTATTTCTTAGTATAAGTTCTCATAAAGTCCTCCTGATTCATTGTATTAAATCAGGTTTTAATGTGGTAGTCCTAGATTGCAGACCAGATCAAGACTAATGTCAGAGTAATTTCTTTGTATCAATATCTTGAAGTTTCGGGGGGCTGGTGGAAAAGTAAACCCTGGACCAATAATCTCAATCCAAAATCCTACCGTAGTGTTTTCAGAAACAATTGGCAATTTCCAAGATAGCATTAGTAGGTATAATAAAAGGTTTAATTGCTTTGGGGGGAAGGTTTTGTTGGTGGCAACTGGCAGGAATGTTCATTCAGGGCTATACATTGCATTTATAAACCAGAAAGAATTATATGTCAGATGTCAATTTAGCTAATGAAATCAACAGGCGCAGAACTTTCGCCATTATTTCTCACCCGGATGCCGGTAAAACCACGATTACTGAAAAACTTTTGTTATATGGTGGCGCCATTCAGATGGCGGGTTCTGTCAAGGGCCGAAAAGCGGCACGTCATGCGACTTCGGACTGGATGGAAATGGAAAAGGAACGGGGGATTTCCGTCACTACTTCTGTGATGCAGTTTGAACATAAAGACTGTATTCTTAATTTACTGGACACTCCTGGCCATGAAGACTTTTCGGAAGATACTTACCGGACCTTGACGGCCGTTGATTCTGCGTTGATGGTGATTGATGTTGCCAAAGGGGTAGAGGATCGTACCATTAAGTTGATGGAAGTATGCCGGCTTAGGGATACACCTATTCTAACGTTTATCAACAAGCTGGATAGAGAAGGACGTGAACCGATTGAGTTACTTGATGAAGTGGAAACCATCCTGAAAATCAATTGTGCTCCTATGACCTGGCCAATCGGTATGGGTAAACGTTTTAAAGGTGTTTATCATTTGTACACCGATACCACACATTTATTCAGTCCGACTCATGGTGGAAAAATTGCTGAAGCAGAAGTAATTCAAGGTCTGGATTCTCCAAAAATGGATGAATTGTTGGGCGATCAGGCAGAAGAATTACGTGAAGAAATTGAATTGGTGAAAGGGGCTAGTCATGAATTTGATCTTGAAAGCTATTTAAAGGGAACCCAAACGCCGGTTTTCTTTGGATCGGCCATCAATAATTTTGGCATTCTTGAGCTTTTGGATGCATTTGCCGATTTTGCTCCCCCGCCGAAACCCAGAGAGGCGGAACAGCGTACCGTTCTTCCGGATGAGCCAAAATTTACCGGCTTTGTTTTCAAAGTTCAGGCCAACATGGACCCTGCTCATCGTGACCGGGTTGCCTTTGTCCGAATCTGTTCGGGGAGATTTGATAAAGGTATGAAAATTAATCATGTCCGTATCGGTAAAAATATTCAAGTTGGCAATGCTATCACCTTTCAAGCTGCAAGCAGAAAGAATATCAAGGAAGCATACTCCGGCGACATTATTGGTTTGCACAATCACGGGACTATTCAGGTTGGAGACACCTTTTCACAGGGCGAGGCTTTAAAATTTGGCGGTATCCCTTATTTTGCGCCTGAATTATTCAGGCGTGTGGTTCTTAAGGACCCGTTGCGCTCCAAGGCTTTGCAAAAAGGTTTGGTGCAACTGACAGAAGAGGG
Organism: Methylomonas sp.; assembly: GCA_026990815.1. GTDB lineage: Bacteria > Pseudomonadota > Gammaproteobacteria > Methylococcales > Methylomonadaceae > JALSJK01. Next base: position 18,997 of record JALXCS010000167.1, read on the forward strand.
TGCAACTCAGCTCTTTAAGCCTCTGAAAAATAATGACTTGATTCTGGGTGCGGTTGGGGTCTTGCAATTTGATGTGACTGCACATCGATTAAAGACGGAATATAATGTTGAGTGCGTGTATGACAATGTTTCAATCACAACTGCCCGTTGGGTAACTGCCGATGACCCGATCAAACTTGAAGAATTCAAGAAAAAAGCATTTGATAATCTGGCTGAAGATGGCGGTGGTTTTCTAGTTTATCTGGCAACCAGCCGAGTCAATCTGCAATTAACCGAGGAACGTTGGCCTGATATTCATTTCAGTTCTACACGTGAATTATAAGGAGGATAATTTGCAGGAAAAGGCATAAAAGACAAACAATAAAAAAATATTTCAGGGTGAAAAAATGGACAGCTATATTGTAAGAAAAAAAACTATTGCTGCTTTGAATGGGCAAAAAAAGACTCATTTTCTAAATTCCAAAGCTAAAAGACGGGATAAATCTTTGGGGGATTTGACCGGATTAACGGGGCTGGGATTTCATATTGTAGAGATTAAACCCGGTTTTGAATCTTCCGAATATCATCGTCATCTCTATGAAGATGAATGCGTCTATATCTTGCAAGGTGAGGCAACGGTAAGAATTGGCGATCATAAAAGAAAAGTTGGTATTGGCGATTTCATCGGTTTTCGTGCTGGCGGCATGGCTCATCAATTAATCAATGACGGGCATGTTGTTCTTAAATATATAGTTGTTGGCCAGCGTCTTGCCCAGGATATTGTGGAATATCCTGAAAAAGCTAAAAGCTTGTATCGTGAATATGGACAATCCGTCAATTTGGTCAATACCAAGCGTAGTTGTTGCCGGGTAAAAAAAGTCGTTGAACAAAGCATTTAATCGAAGTTTTTGTGTTGCACCCATGCTCGACTGGACGGATCGTCACTGCCGAGTTTTTTATCGGATTATGTCTAAACATGCTGTTTTATATAGCGAAATGGTTACCACTGGAG
>JALXCS010000168.1 GCA_026990815.1 Methylomonas sp.
AATCATCGTGCACGAAAAACGCTGAATTTTAAAACCCCTCATGAAGTTTTTTTTGGAAATGCTCAGCGTAAGGCTGCATGAATACTAAAATTGCACTTCGAAGTTGAATTTGCGATATATTTTAATTGGCACAAATTGCAACTATAGTTGCACCTCCTATTTCACCACTAACGATATTTATGCCGTTTCATACTGAATTGAAGCCCATACACAACGCAAGATATCATATTCAAAAGCCCCGTCCAATGCTTCATAAACTGGTTTTAGCATATTTTTCTGGTCATCAGGTAAACTCAAAATACAATCTTCAATGGTTTTGATTTCTGCATCACTCAAATCCAAAACATCTTTTAGTTTAATCTCCCCCATTGCTAAAATCTGAGCTAAATGCGAAAAAACAGTGGATTTCTTTAGGCCTCGTTTAGCAGCAATTTTTTCAACTGAAAATCCCAGGCGAAATAAATCCAGAGTTTCAGAAACGGTATTTGAAAGTGAATCCTGATCAGACTCTACCGGGACATTTCTATATTCATCTATAACCTCAAGAAACGCATCACCATATAATTCTAGTTTTTTCTCTCCAACGCCCGAAAGCTGAAAAAATTCATGATGGTTCTTCGGCTTCTGCTCCATCATCGTCATCAAAGTCGCATCATGAAAAATAACAAATGGTGGCACATCCTGAGCATCAGCTATTTCTTTTCGCTTAGCTCTAAGAGCGTCCCATAGTTTGTTGTTTTGCCATTTGACCTTACCTACTGAATGTTGCTGAGTTTTAGAAACCTTAACCTGGTTATCTTTACGCAAAATCAGCTGTTGTTCACCTCGCAAGACCGGACGACACGCTTCAGTGAGTTTTAGTCCACCATAACCTTCAAGATCCACCGATACCAACCGTTTGGCCACTAACTGCCTGAATACCGAGCGCCATTGAAATTCATCAAGATCCTTGCCTATTCCGAAAGTTCTAAGCCGATCATGGCCAAGATTTTTGACCCGTTCAGTGGCTTTTCCCAGCAAAACATCCAGTAAATAATTCACACCAAACCTTTGTCCGGTACGATAAATACACGATAAAGCCTGTTTTGCGGCAAGCGTACCGTTCCATGTTTTAACCTGTTCCAGACAGGTATCACAATTACCGCAGGGTTGCTCCAGATGGTCTCCAAAATAAGCCAGTAATCTTTGTCGACGACAAGTCACTTGCTCACACAAGGCCAACATTGCGTCCAGTTTGTGTAATTCAACACGCTTATGAGCTTCATCAGTTCCAGACCCTTCCAGCATTTGCCTGAGTGTGACAACATCCTGCAACCCATAGGTCATCCAGGCATTTGCCGGAAGTCCGTCTCGTCCGGCACGGCCGGTTTCCTGATAGTAAGCTTCAATATTTTTTGGTAAATCCAAATGGGCGACAAATCGAACATTGGGTTTATCGATGCCCATTCCAAATGCGATTGTGGCAACAATAACTACGTCTTCTTCCATTAAAAAACGATGTTGGTTCTGTTGCCGCTCTTCGGCTGGCATCCCCGCATGATAAGGAAATGCAGTCACGCCTTTTTGATTTAACCAATGCGCCGTAGCGTCAACTTTTTTACGAGATAAACAATAGACAATGCCAGCATCGCCAGCGTGATTATTTCGAATAAAATGAAGCAACTGGTTGCGGGCATTTTGCTTCTGCACGATCTGGTAACGTATATTAGGACGATCAAAATTGCTGACAAAATGATTAGCATTTTCCAATTCCAAACGCTTGATGATTTCCTCGCGCGTTCTTTGGTCCGCAGTTGCTGTTAAGGCGATCCTGGGAATTTTTGGAAATCTTTGATGTAAAAGTGAAAGCTGTAAATAATCGGCACGGAAATCGTGACCCCACTGGGAAACACAATGCGCCTCATCAATCGCAAATAATGCAATTTTTATTTGTTCGAACAAAGCCAGTGTGCGGCTGGAAGTTAATCGCTCAGGCGCAATGTAAAGCAGATCCAGCTCGTCATTTCGAAGCCGTTGTTCGATATCCAGAACTTGCTCGTAAGATAAAGTGGAATTAAGGAAGGCGGCTTTCACACCTAGCAAACTCATGGCGTTCACCTGATCCTGCATGAGTGCAATCAATGGCGAAATAACGATTCCAACACCTTCGCGAACAATCGCCGGAATTTGATAACAAAGTGATTTACCACCACCCGTTGGCATTAATACCAAGGCATCTTCACCAACAACCAGTTTTTCGATAATTGCTTGCTGCTGGCCTCGAAAACTTTCATAGCCAAAGACACCATGTAAAATTTCAGCTGCTTGATTATTAATCGTCAAGACTTCAATCACGATATAATTTTTTTAATTGAACAATAAACCTTATAATGACTCCATTATATACTCATCAACCGGTAAAACTCACAAGGACTTTTAATTTGAACGCACGCAACCTGCATCGCTTACAACAATTACTCAATAACGGATACCAACCATTCCTGACACAAGGCTTCAAAGGTATTGAAAAAGAGAGCTTGCGCATTAACCCGAAAGGGATTATTTCCCAAACACCGCATCCTGAAGCACTTGGTTCCGCATTAACACACCCTTATATTACTACCGATTATTCTGAGGCATTACTGGAATTTATCACTCCCCCTTTTGTTGATATCAAAGAAACCTTAACTTTTTTGCAAAATATTCACCAATTTGTTTACCAACATCTTGACGATGAAATTCTCCTGGCATCCAGTATGCCTTGTGGAATTGATGGTGATAAAAGTATTCCAATTGCTGAATACGGCACATCCAATATCGGTCAGATGAAGCACATTTATCGCCGCGGGCTTGCATATCGCTATGGCCGCACTATGCAAGCAATTGCCGGCATTCATTTTAATTATTCGGTATCTGAAAAATTATGGCCAGCATTACTGGAAATGGAAAACCGATCAATTGCATTGCATGACTTCATCTCTGAATCATATTTTGGCGCAATTCGTAATTTTCTTCGTCAGGGCTGGCTTATTTTATATTTATTCGGCGCATCTCCGGCTATTTGTAAAGCTTTTTTCAAAAGCCGGCCTCATTTAATGGAACAATTTGAAGAATTCGATTCATGCACTCTTTACCACCCTTATGCGACCACACTACGCATGAGTGATATTGGCTATAAAAGTAAAAGTCAGGCCAGTCTGGCAATAAATTATAACTCCCTGGATGGTTATGTTGAGAGTTTAGGCAAAGCCATTGCAACCCCATACCCTGATTATCAGAAAATCGGAGTGGTCGTTGGTGGCGAATACCGCCAACTCAACAGCAATATCTTGCAGATCGAGAATGAATTTTATAGCCTGATTCGCCCCAAACAAATAGCAAAATCTTGTGAAAAACCAACCCATGCTTTAAAAGAAAGAGGTGTGCGTTATCTGGAAGTTCGTTCATTGGATCTGAACCTTTTTGAACCACTTGGAATAGATGAAAGCTGCGCAAATTTTCTTGAGGCATTTCTTCTGACCTGTCTGTTCCAGGATAGTCCTCCTAATACAGTGGCTGATTACAGTGAAAACAACCTGAATCAATTAGCAGTGGCCAATGAAGGGAGAAAACCCGGCTTGATATTACAAAAACAAGGTAAAAAAATTAATTTGCAGGATTGGGCAAATGATATTTTCGAATGTATGGAACCCGTGTGTGCTGCCTTGGACCATAACAATGACCTTAAACCCTATAGCAAATCATTAGCCGAACAAAAACAAAAAGTTGAAAATCCTGACCTCACTCCTTCTGCGCGCATTTTAGCTGGCATGAAAAAAACACATTTGCCATTTGCTCCTTACGCATTAAAAATCTCCAAACAACACAAGCAGTTTTTTAAAAATTTACCATTTGACCCACAACTTGTTGAGGATTTTAAAAAACATACCGATGAATCTTTTGCCACCCAGAAAAGTATCGAAGCGTTTGATTACAATTCCTTCCCCGATTTTTTAAAATGCTATTTTTCCCGGTCCCAATTTGCAGACTGCTAATCCTATCAATATGAATACCGATATTTCTACTTTACAGAAACAATTACAGGGCCAAAATCCAAGAAAAATCTTCAAAGCTGCTTTGGAGCAATTCGATAACATTGCTATCGCCTTCAGTGGTGCAGAAGATGTTGTATTAATTGACCTTGCTGTTAATATCCGTAAGGATATTCAGGTTTTTTCTTTGGACACCGGAAGGCTGCACCCTGAAACCTATAGTTTTATTGAAAAAGTCAGAAACCATTATCAAATAGAGATTGAACTCCTGACGCCTGACAGAAATATTTTAGATAACTTTGTTAAAGCTAAAGGGTTGTTCAGTTTTTATCAAGATGGGCATCAAGAATGTTGCAAGATTCGGAAAGTCGAATCCTTAGCACGAAAACTGGCGACAGTTGATGCCTGGATTACCGGCCAGCGAAAAGATCAAAGTCTGGATACCCGGCAAAATCTTTCTGAACTGGAAATTGATTCAAGTTTTTCCAGCGAAGGTCATACCTTACTCAAATTTAATCCTTTGCTAAACTGGAATTCAGCTCAGGTTTGGGATTATATCGAAGCCTATCAGGTTCCCTATAATGAACTGCATCAACATGGCTATATCAGTATTGGCTGTGCACCCTGCACACGACCGGTGCTGCCAAATCAACATGAACGTGCAGGACGTTGGTGGTGGGAATCAGAAAATAAAAAAGAATGTGGATTGCATGCTGGAAATCTGGATATCAGGAAATAAGGGACGAGAAAGAAATTAATTTAGCAACTGGCGCAGAGTTTTTATTCGCATTCGAGGCGCACAAACAGGCGCATAGCAAGCTATATAACTGTTTGTGTAACTTGGAAGGCGGATAAAGAAGGCAAGTCAGTTGCTAAATTTATTTTTTGAACGTTCCTAATTACTGAACACCAAAGACACGATTAAAATGTCCCTGTTTATGGAGTTCCTTTAGGTCTATTCCATAAGCATTTGAATGCAGAACCTTATGTATTCGGTATGTTTCTCCGGTCACGTCTTTTTCTTCTGTCGCCAAATCAATTATTTGATGTTGCCGAGGTTGTTTTTCGGCATTCAATAATAACAAAACCTTAGGTCTGGTTTTATTCTGTGTGTTTTTCTCTATCACTACAGCCACCTCGCCACTGCTCATTTCTACCAAATTTCCTACTGGATAAATTCCTATACAATCAATAAACTGAATAACAATCCTGGCATCAAAATGAGTGTCTCTTGAACGAGTCAAAATATTAATGGCCTCCAGATGTAACCGTCCTTTTTGATAGACCCTGTCGCTAGTAATGGCATCATAAGCATCAACTATGGCAACCATACGCGTGTATTCAGAAATCCCCTGAGCCTTTATGCCCCGAGGATAACCGCTTCCATCCAGTTTTTCATGATGCCCATAAGCCACATCAACAGCCCCGGAAAAAACTCCCCGGGCTGACATAATGACGTCTCTGCCCCAGGTAGTGTGAGCTTTCATCAAATGCATTTCTTCATCAGTCAATTTGCCTGGTTTATTCAAAATATCTAGGGGAACTTTCATTTTGCCCATATCATGTAGCAGCGCACAAATCCCCAGGTTATTCAAATCTGCAATTGATTTTTTTTGATAACGGCCCAGCATGATAGCCAAAATACAAACATTTAAACTATGCTGCTGGGTATATTCATCTTTGTTTTTTAGCTGTGTCAACAAAGCCATGGTATTGGAATTTTCAATGATCCTATCGACACAATCTGCCACTGCCGCTTTGGCAGCTTGGGTATTCAGGGAATTTCCAAAACGGACATCGTCCATTAAATCTTTGACCAGATTACTGGTTTGTTGATAAGTATGCTGGGAATTAGCAAAAGCCTGTGAAAAATTCAGTTGTTTTTCGGTTCCAGAGTTTCGGGTTAGGGCATCACCATGGGTCTGTTTTTGATAGGACGGGTCGATAAAAACATAATCACAAACATCCTGAACAGCTTTAATATCGGCTTGTGTTTTTAAATCGAAACCTTGCATCAAAAAAGGCGATTGCTCCCAGGGAATTTCCAACCGACTGACGAACATGCCTATTTGTAATTCATAGACATGCAATTTTATTAATCCCTTTTCTGTCATT
>JALXCS010000169.1 GCA_026990815.1 Methylomonas sp.
ATTATATTCGCTATCAATACAATACGTCATCTAGTTTATGTGCATTCTTGATCGCGAATAGTATAATCGAAATAATTGAGGCAAAAAATCAATTTCGTGCTCTTTAAAGGGTACAAATTTACTTGACCACTACAAACAGACTCCTTACTGCTTCGCTTTCATGACGCACCGACAATTATCTTGACTGGTTGAACGAAATACCCGATAAACGAATTTTTCTTAAAAAAAGAGGTTCATTTGTCTTGTCGACATATCACTCAAAAAAAGAGGAATCTTTATATGAAGAATCTGTGTCTTGCCAGTGCTCATCGAATACTTGCCAACAGCATCTGATTTAGGCGTTAGCTTGTAAAAATTCGTATTCAAAATAAAAGTTATCGTTAATCGATAATAATTTATTGATAATTAGCATCTAAGTGCTTATGATTGACTCAAATTTTCAGTCATAGGTCTTTGGTAATGGGTAATACAAGAGAAAATAAAAGCCAATTTCAAATCATTAGTGTCAGGTTTCAATCTATATTCAATTTTTTGGTTTTTAGTATTCCATTTGTTATTCTAATTTATTGGTTGCTTTTTAATCATCTGCTAAGTGGTCTAACGACTCAGTTGCTTCCAATTCCAGTCAATAGTCCTCTTTCTGTAGGAACTTTGTTTTTCTGTTTTGTAATCAGTTTAATTCCAACCATTTCAGCTATGTTCGGGGTAGTCAGCTTAAAAAATCTATTCAAGCTCTATGGAAAAGCTATCATCTTTTCTAAAGAAAATGCTGCATATATTTTACGGTTTGGTTATAGCTTGGTTGCTTGGGTAGCGGCCAAAGTGGTTTTTATAGCGTTAATAAGCATCGTATTGACGCTCCAAAGTCAATTTGGCGAACAAACGATAATTATTCAAGTTGATATTTCAGATATTGTCTTATTGATTGCCGGTGCGGTTGTCATATTGATTTCCTGGGTAATGAAGGAAGCGACAATCATAAATGAAGAGCAGAAATATACTATATGACAATTATTGTTAACTTAGATGTCATGCTTGCAAAGAGAAAAATGAAGTCAAATGAACTTTCTCGGCGGATAGGCATTACCGAACAAAATATTTCCATTCTAAAAACAGGGAGGGCAAAAGCGATTCGATTAACAACATTAAATTCGATTTGCAAGGAACTGAATTGCCAACCTGGAGACATTTTAGAGTATATAAACGATGACGCGGAATAGGGGAAGATATGAAAAAATTAATATTTATTGCTAGTGTGGCGCTACTACAATTTGGTTGCGCAACAGTTCCTCAATCTAATGCAATTCAAAGCGCAGTTGAGTGGGAGGTTTTAATGCTATTAACAAAAAAAGATGGGCATTGGGCTGTTTTGCCGAAAAAAAAATAAAACTATGGTGCGAAGCATCAGTTATCTATAGACAAAGGTATCTCTATGAACGATATGAAAGTAAGGCTTTCCACATTGTGGATATTTGTAATGTTTAACATGGTGTTTGCTGATATCGTCGGTTTTTTAAATCCTGGAACCCTTGAAGAAATGATGGCTATGAAATTGTCACAAGAGATGTTGTTGGTATTGTCAATATTGCTAGAAATTCCAATTGCTATGATTGTCTTGTCGCGTCTGCTGAAACACAAGGCAAATCGCTTAGTAAATCTCATTGCTGGAATTATAACAATTCTTTGGGTTATAGGAGGTGGGAATACCAGTGCTTCATACATATTTTTTGCAGCAATTGAAATTGTATGTATGTTAGTCATTGTCTGGTATGCTTGGACATGGAAGGAACTGGGAGTAATAGCTGAGAAAGAAAGCTAATGAATAAGGTTAGATTGTAATCGCGAAGCGAGCCACAATCTGAACCGTTTGTTGGACAAGCCCAGTTTTACAGTATGGTTTGAGTTTTGCTATTGAAAATAGCTTTTTGTGGAACAGCCTGATTAATGTGCCAGGCTTCTATTTTTTGATCGATTTTCTGAGTGTTAACAGGTTTTCATTGCGAAAACCCATCAACCACCATTTTCCTGTCGACAATTCCCGTTTTCAGAACAATCAGGCGTCTTGGCCCATCATGCACTACTGCCCTGTTACCTGGGAGTGATTGAATGTTACATAAGCAATAAAAATCCCCTGCGCCTAAAGATGGCATTAAAATTTGCCTATTCGATTTAAGCCTGAGAACTTCGGCAATAGGCATTCGAGTTCGCCTGACTGCCTTGTTTCCTCCGCAACACTCCCTGGTCAGTTGCGGACATTGGCAAAGGCTTATCTTTGCCAATATATTTATAGAGTTCAGTTTGTTCAGACGCTGCAGAATATTGATCAACACTTTATTGTTAGGGTGCAGAAAGCCATAATTTCTAGCGCGACGAAATCCCGTTGGCAGAACATGTTGTATCACTAACCATAAAAATTTAGTCCCTGTTTCCGTTCGGGTTTTCCAGCGTTATAAATCAATGGTCTGTGTTTTGGTTGAAGAATAAAATGAACTCCGTAACTGTAGTAAAAATTTACACCAAACTGGCAATTTCAGGAAAATCTGAAAATATTTTTGCCCTGAATGATTCGATTTCGGATTCATTCAATCGTTGATTTCTGGCAATGGGCACTGGTATTTCGGTAACTACAGACATAGGGGAGGCAGATAAAAAAATCAGTCTGTCTGCCAGTGCTATAGCTTCCCGCAAATTATGGGTAACAAATAAAATGGTGTGTGGGCGATTGGTCCACAATTCAATCAGTAATTGTCTTACCTGACGAGCAGTTGGAGGATCGAGTGAAACAAAAGGTTCATCCATTAGTAACAGTTCAGGATCAACAGCAAAAGCCCGGATGATGGCAACCCTACGACTCATACCCAATGAAAGCTGTTCTGGATAGCTGTTCTGAACATCCGTCAGTTTCATCAATTCCAGCAAAGGCTCCAAGACATCATCAGATGCATTGGTTGCAAGTGCCAGGTTTTCCCTCACTGTTCGCCAGGGCAACAACCTTGGATTTTGAAAAACATAACCAATGTTGGCTTGGATATCATTTTCTCCAAAATTGATTGAACCTTGATATTTTTTGTCCAGTCCCGACAGAGTATTGAGTAATGTGGTCTTGCCACAACCTGAAGGCCCTACCAGACAAACAAATTCACCTGATTTTAATGAAATGTCCAGGTTTTTTATTACCGTTTTTTGTTCTTCAGCGTCAGGTGAAAGATATGATTTATGACTAATTTTGATGCTGACATCAGTCATCTTCGCCACCTCAAGGCTTTTTGATCCAGAGGTTTCAAAATAAATAGTTCAATTATCTGAATCACACTGACAAAAGCAATGGTATAAGCCAGGATGCTGGCAACATCAAACAATTGGAAGAATAAATGCAGTTGATAACCCATGCCATTACTTCTGCCGAGAAGTTCTACCACCAGAATAATTTTCCAGATCAGCGCCAGGCCGGATCGTGCTGCGGCCATTACAAAAGGGTGTAATTGTGGCCAGACAACATGTAAAAAGGTTTTCCATTTTCCAAATCGATAACAATCAGCCATTTCCATCAGATCTTGATCGAGAGTACGGGCGCCTTCGCGAATGGTGACAACAACATTGGGAACTTTGTTGATGACCACTGCCAGTATAGCGGCCGTTTCAATAAGACCAAACCAAACGTAGCACAATATAATAGTCACTAACGCCGGGATATTCAAAAAGATAACTAACCAGTTATCAAAAAAGGCATTTAATTGTTTATATTGACCCAGCAAAATGCCAATGGCGCAGCCGATAATCATGGAAATTGTAAAGCTGATGGCAAGTCTGATGAGAGTAATGCCCAGATGATAAGGCAGTTGGCCATTACTGATTTCCTGCCATAGAACATCAAGAACGACGATGGGAAGTGGGAAAGTATTGCTGTGAATGAGCATGGCAAGACTTTGCCATAAACCAAAAAAAATCAGGACAGATAATACGCTTAGTTTTTGGGGGTGCAGTGAGGTATCCATTCAACGAGTTAAAATTGCTTATTGTACCTTCTCAAGAAAAAAAAGGCGGCTGTTTGCTTCTTTTAAAACCCAGATAATAATTGAGAGTCTGTATTTTCAAGTGTTTTGTCAGGAGAATTTGTACATAGTTGGTCCAGCAAAGACAGAAAATGTTCCCTCGATATTTCTGTTGCTCCGAGACTAATTAAATGGTCGGTACGCACCTGGCAATCAATCAGTTGATAATTCTGCTGTTTTAATAAATGTACAAGATGGACAAAGGCAATTTTAGAAGCATCAGTTTGCCAGCGGAACATGGATTCTCCAAAAAAAACCTGGCCAATACTTAAGCCATAAAGGCCACCTGCCAGTTCTTCATCAATCCAGGTTTCTATGGAATGGGCAATACCAAGTTTGTGTAATTCAATATATGCCAGACGCATTTCATCAGTAATCCAGGTGCCTTCCTGATTTTTTCTAAGCTTGCCACAAGCTTTAATGACTTCAGAAAATGCCTTGTTAAGGGTCACCGTGAATTTTTTTCGGCGTAAAGTTTTTGTCAAACTACGGGAAATAATCAGATCATCAGGGAACAAGATCAGTCTGGGGTCAGGTGACCACCAGAGAATCGGTTCTCCCTTCGAATACCAGGGGAAAATGCCATGACGGTAAGCGTTTAGAATGCGGGTAGGGGAAAGGCAGCCATCTATTGCTAATAATCCATCAGGATCATGTAATGCTGAACTGGCTGGTGGAAAATCTTGGTCTGGCTGGTTGGGATCAAGTACTCTTATAACTTGTTCAGATTCTTGCATATTGGATGAAAATTACAGAAGACACTAAATAGTTATCGCCTTCTGTATCAAGTAATCAGGATTGTTCTTCAAGATCATCCAGATATTTTTCAGCATCTAATGCTGCCATACAACCAGCACCAGCCGAGGTAACTGCTTGTTTGTAGACTTGATCCATGACATCTCCTGCAGCAAAAATACCAGCGACACTGGTAGCAGTTGCATCGCCTGAAAGACCGCTTTTAACAACGATGTAGCCATTTTTCATTTCTAATTGATTGGTGAATAATTCAGTATTCGGAGTATGGCCAATGGCAATAAAAACACCATGGACTGCAATTTCCTTGGTGCTACTGTCTTTTGTGCTTTTAATTCGGATGCCGGTGACACCCATATCATCACCAAGAACTTCATCAAGTACATGGTCCCATTCGATCGTAACATTACCGTTTTTGGTTTTTTCAATCAATTTAGTGGAAAGAATTTTTTCGGCCCGAAATTTATCTCGGCGATGGACGATAGTTACGTGGGAAGCAATATTAGACAAGTAAAGCGCTTCTTCGACAGCGGTATTGCCGCCACCGATTACTGCAACAGCTTTGTTCCGATAAAAGAAACCGTCACAAGTTGCACAAGCTGAAACCCCTTTTCCCTTGTAAGCTTGCTCAGATTCCAGGCCCAAATATCTGGCGGATGCGCCCGTGGCAATAATTAACGCATCGCAACTATAGCTCCCGGAATCGCCAGTTAATTTAAAAGGGCGCGAGGATAAGTCAGCTGTATTAATATGATCAAAAATAATTTCGGTGTCAAAGCGTTCGGCATGTTTACGCATGCGTTCCATTAATTCCGGGCCTTGTACGCCCTGGTAATCACCGGGCCAGTTATCAACATCTGTGGTCGTGGTGAGTTGGCCACCTTGTTCAAGACCTGTTACCAGAACTGGATTTAGATTGGCTCTAGCAGCATAAATCGCAGCCGTATAGCCGGCGGGGCCTGAACCTAGAATTAGCAACCGACAATGTTTGGCATCGCTCATAAATAACCCTCAAAATTTAGAATCAATTTGGCCACAAAGTATGAACCAGAAAGGGAGTTTCGTAAAGGCTAAGCTTCGTGCATGACAAAAATTGATGCGCAGAAGTCAAGTTGTTGTAACCACAATACTTGCGCAAAGACATCCATATAGTCCTCTATCACTTATTTACGGTAGAATGTCTGTAATTTCAATAAATTAACTCATGATTATGCCTTTAGCTCCCGTATGATATAGTACGGAGACTATGAGAAACCGCATTAAAAAGCCCTATCAAAATATGGTCTTGATTGATTTCTACGAGCGCTTTCCAGATG
>JALXCS010000170.1 GCA_026990815.1 Methylomonas sp.
TTGGAGGGTAAAACCTGAGTGCCAGGCGCACCAATCCTCTGTTAAAGGATTGATATAGGGGGTCTTATTTGGGGGAATGGAGTAATACTGTCAGGAATGTTGCAAATTGCATTTGCAAAACTAAATTCAGATTTGGTAATTAATATTGGACTAGAAGGAGTAATACCAAAACTATGGCACGCATGTATCAAGCAGCTATCACAAATATTGCAATCGATATCCATTTGCTTGTCATGTTGCTGGTCCTCACTTAGATGAGAAAAAACATCGGCAGCATCTATTAGCATTTCCTGATGCCCTGAAAACTCAGCAGACACTTCCATATCCTTACAATGATCAACCGCCTTTGCAATAGGGGTTACCATCATGATGAGTATGAGTAGAACTGTGAGATACTTTTTGTTCATCTTTTGGCGATCCAGCGTTTAACTTATTTCTAACCTTAATCTAAATGAGAAAAATTATCAAACAAGTTTAACATAATATTCTTGTTTGATTTTGTTACTAGAATACAATAAAGAACAATGAAAGCTAATTTTAGTTCAATATTTTTACTTTCATGCGCAATTTAAGAATAAATTGGCTTGCTTTTGGGCACTGCCATTAAGTCAAGAAATAACTCCTTCTCCAGCAGGAGAAAGTCAGGATGAGGGGAAATTGGAAGTGTGAGCAGAATATACAACTGCCCACATTACAACTAATCTTCCAACGTCACCTCAGCAGCTTTTTCTTGGTAATCTTCAATTTGATCAAAATTTAGATAGCGATAAATTTCATCGGATGATTCGCTAAGTTGACCCACATATTTCATATATTCATCCATGGTTGGTATTTTTCCCAAAATCGAGCATACTGAAGCCAATTCCGCTGATGACAAATATACATTAGCGCCTTTACCCAAGCGGTTGGGAAAGTTTCTGGTAGAAGTGGAAACCACAGTAGATCCTTCCGCTACCCGCGCCTGATTACCCATACACAATGAACATCCCGGCATTTCAGTTCTGGCCCCGGCTTTACCGAATATCCCATAATAGCCTTCTTCCGTTAATTGCGTTTGATCCATTTTTGTCGGTGGCGCCACCCAAAGACGAGTGGGCAGATCACCTTCTTTTTGCTCAAGCAATTTTCCCGCTGCGCGGAAATGGCCAATATTGGTCATGCATGATCCCAGAAATACTTCATCAATCTTGGTTCCAGCAACTTCAGAAAGTGGTTTAATATCATCAGGATCATTCGGGCAAGCCAGTAATGGCTCGGTAATTTCAGTCATATTGATTTCTATGACTTCAAAATATTCTGCATCCGTATCTGGTTTTAATAATACCGGATTATCCAGCCATTCCTGCATGGCTTTAATACGTCGTTCAATGGTTCTGGCATCCTGATAACCCTCAGAAATCATCCATTTTAATAAGGTAATATTGGAATTTAAATATTCACGAATCGGTGCCTCATCCAGAAGAATTGTACATCCGCCTGCTGAACGTTCTGCCGAGGCATCTGATAATTCAAAAGCCTGCTCGATTTTTAAATCAGGCAGCCCTTCAATTTCCAGAATTCGTCCGGAAAAAACATTTTTCTTGCCTTTTTTCTCGACTGTTAATAAACCCCGTTGAATGGCTGCATACGGAATTGCATTCACCAAATCACGCAAAGTGATGCCCGGTTGCATTTCGCCAGTAAAACGCACTAAAACCGACTCAGGCATATCC
>JALXCS010000171.1 GCA_026990815.1 Methylomonas sp.
GAGCATACTCAGATACCGGCCCATGACTGGATGTAAGGTCACTTGTTCCAGTAAATCACGAAAGTTACCAAAAGCATTGTTAGCCAGTACATCGTAATAGTCTGCCAATCCATATTGCGAAAACCGTAAAATGCCTTTCGCGGATACCACCAGAATTTCACTGAGCGCCAGGGCAACCCGCTGGCGTAGTTGATCGTTACCATTGACCGCGGTTTCCCACCAGACCTGGGCGCGGGCAAGGTCGCTGCCGCCTCTGATTGGCTGTGCTGAAGCAGCGTCCAGATCACACATTTTAATTGCGAGCGAGCGCATGGCGGGAAGTTGTAGGGTTACTGGCTCTGAGAATTGCTCATCCAGCCATAGCTCGAAGCTTCCTAGTTCAAGTAAATGGGAAATTTCATCAATGGTTGGTCCAAATGTTGATTGTGTTAAAAATCGAGCAGCCTCAGTTTCAGATAAAAGGTTGTTATTTGCAGATGGTCCTGGAGGTTTACCAAACAATAGTTTGAGGATATTTAAATCAGCAAAACTAACCGTGCCATTGCCATCAAAATCGGCATCTGCATTATTAGTTCCAAAAACAGATTTGAAAAAATTCAGATCAGCAAAACTGACTGAACCGTTATTATCCAGGTCGGCATCACAGATATTGCCATAGCCATCATTATTGCTGTCCCGCTGATCAGGGTTGGATATGTTCGTACAGTTATCTAGGTTATCGTCTATTCCATCTCCGTCACTGTCTTTGGAAAAACTAATACCAGGTAAAGAAAGTACAAACAATAAAATAACTTTTGCTAGAATACTAGAACTGTTCTTGGGTCGACCGATTGATATCGGTAGTGTAATTGGTTTTGTGAATTTCATATTTTCTCCAATTTAGGAACGCTCACGAAATAACTTCCACAAACTGACTTACCTTTTTATCCGACTTTCACGTTGCACAAATAGTCACATAGCTAGCTATGCTCCTCGAATGCGAAAAAATGCAGTGTCAGTTGTCGAATTTAATTCATTCTCGCTCCTTATACAACAAATGAATTTGATGAAAAGATGTATTAAAAAATTACAAATACTAGATTTCATGGTCAACTAAAACGAACAGTTTCCGCATGTTTCTTTTACAGCATTAAAACCCGGCTGCTGGACCGGGAGCTTGGCCAAAGAGGTTACGTAATATATTTAAATCATTAAAACTGACTGATCCATTTCCATCAAAGTCTGCATCAGAATTTGAACTTCCAAAACGGGAGCGGAACATTTCAAGATCAGCAAAACTGACAAAGCCATTATTATCCAGGTCTGCATCACAAACATTACCATAACCATCATGATCGGTATCTCGTTGTCGTTCATTGGCTTTGGATAAACAGTTATCAAAGAGATTGTTGATTCCGTCCCCATCGCTATCATCTCCAGGAATCAGTGAATGTTGAATTCCTGTTCCAGGAGACCAGGCCCATACATGAGGCTTGTTACCGGTTTCTACTTCAATCATTCCTCCATAATTCCAGGCCATACCATTATTAGCATTTGTCCAATGCTCTCCAGCATCTGTTGAATAGAGGATGCCGGCAGAATTTCCGGTTCCTCCCGAATAGTAATTTTTAGACGAGCTAACATAAATAAGGTTTGAATTTTGCGGTGCGATAGCAATGCCACGCGCCTCATTATCATTCAACAACTTTTTCCAGGTGTTTCCGGCATCATCTGATCGATATAGACCTTTGCCTTCACCGAAGGCAGTGACGTAGACTCTATTCGGCCTGTGAGGATCAGTTTTGATGTCAAATACCCCTTCCCAGGGATATACTTTGGTGCCATCATCCAGCCAATCTACACCAGTGGGTATAATTTCATCACGCATGGGTTGATGTTGATTGTCAGCTTCCATCTCAGGGATTCCAACTTTATTCCAGGTTATTCCCGCATCTGTTGAACGCCACAATCCTTTTTTTCCTCCGGCGTAAACAAGTTTACTATCAAACTGATCTACAGCAGTAAATTTAAGTCCTCCTCCGATACTTAATTTCTTAGTCCAGGATTGTCCATCATTTGTGGATTTATATACATCTCCATTCAGCGTCATGTAAAGCGTTCTGTTGTTAACTGGGCTTTGAATATCCAATGACAGCCCGTATAAGCGGATTGATGTTGGATTAGGTATTAATTCACCATTGGCTGGATTTCGATGAATAGCAGGGAGTCCATTTCCGTGTCCAATTAGTTGCCAGTTTTCTCCATACTCGGTGCTTTTAAATAGTCCAGTTGTAGCAATTTGACCAGTCGCAAGGTTAGAATACTGTTCAGCACTGAAAGAGGCCCAAACAACATTTTCCCTTTTTGGGTCGTTGAGTAGAGTTGAGACATTTGATCCTCCACCTTCAAACCAGGAAAACCCTTGGTATCGGTGATAATCGGGTATAGATTGACTCCAGGATTTTCCGTGGTCACGGCTGTACCAGAAACCAATATCATATCCTCCCATGTAAATAATATTTGGGTTAGAGTTATTGACATCAAGTGCATTTCCAACGATGTTTTCAACGCCAGTGGATAGCCAGCTTGTGCCTGTTATTTTTTTGGTCGTGATGTTGTCGAAAGAAACACCACCATCAAAACTTGCCCATACCCATTGCCCAAAAGTTCCATAAAAATTATCAGCATTAAACTGATCTTTGATTACAGTTTTTGTGAACCCGTAAAAACTAGGTAATAAGGCAAAATAGGTATTTTGTGCATAGCCAGCATTCCAATCTTGCATTTTGTTTAGTTGTATCCAATTTTGCCCACCATCATTACTTTCCCAAAATCCGGCTTCAGGATTATGTTGCCACGAACCATCAGGAAAAATATAAGGAAAAAGAATATTTGCCAACCCGATTGAATTTGGATTGTCGTTATTGATACTGATAATCCCGGTAATACGAGGGGAGTTACCTTGACCTGAAGAGGTTAGCTTTGTGAAAGATAGGCCGTTATTTGTACTTTTGTATAAGGCTCCCGGGTTATCGAAGTCTCCCCCTAAATAATCTTCAAGGCTGATATCACTGGTGAGAGAACATGATATTGTAGAATTTACATTTAAGGTGCTCAAATATAGAACATTTAAATCAGAAGGATGAAAATCAAAATCCAAGATATTTCCAAGGTTACTACCAATCCGAATCCAGTGAATACCACCATCTTCTGAACGATAAAGGTGGGCTGGACTACATCCAAATCGAGCTTTTCCAGTTAAAGCATAAACTACATTCTCGTTGGCTGGGTGAATGGCAAGTTTGATTATATGCAAATTGGCAGGAAAATTTTCTCCTGGAATTACATGCCATGATTCTCCGCCATCAGATGTTTTATACACTTCGCTGGGAGCAAATGCCCAATCAGGATCCCATTTATTTTGATGGGTAATGTAGCCAATATCAGGGTTAGATTGTGCTATTGCAATACTTCTAACATAAGCATTTTGATGGACCTGGGTAAAGTGATTTCCACCGTCCCTGGTTTTATATGCGCCGCTTGGTGTGCCAACAAAAAAAATATTACCATCCGTGGGATGAAAGGCTAAAGTAATGGCATTGGATTCATTCAGCCCCTGGTTGGCTCCTAGTGGTTCCCAATGTTTGCCGTCATCGATACTGCGATATACTCCGCTAAGATCTGCTGCGGCGACCAGGATGCCTGAAGCAGTAGCTCCTACAGTTGCGATAGCACCTCCGCCACCGGGATTGGTTCGGAGCCAGTGATGCACAGCTTCAGCAAATAGTTGTTGAGAGTTGCCAACTAATAAACAGGTCAATAAGATGATGATCTTGTGATTTTTCATTTTGTTTTTGTTCTGCCAGGTTAAAAATTGCGGTAGTAAAGCTAACGATATGGACTCATGCAAAAGTGTTATTGTTAGGAATCATAACCCACCCGCTGGTCCAGGAGGTAAACTGAAAAGATTCCTGAATATTTCTAGGTCCCGAAAACTGACTGATCCGCTTCCATCAAAATCAGCATCTGGGTTGGAGGTTCCAAAATGTTCTCGAAATTGATTCAGGTCAGCAAAACTTACAATACCATTATTATCAAAGTCGGCATCGCACAAGTTACCAAAACCGTCATGATCCGTATCTCGCTGACCAGGATTATTTATTATTGTGCAGTTATCATTAATGTCGATAATACCATCTTCATCAGTGTCAATAACATTATCTGAATCAATAGTTGCCGGATCCCAGTAATTACCTGTTATCACAAGTTGACTGATTAAATTGACTGAATCCTCATAATAATCTTCATGCTGTTTGTATAGATAGGAATACATATCATTGAGAAAATCCTGATGCTTTTTGTCAAGCATTGCAGCGATAGCAAAAGGTGCAATAAAGAAGCTTGTGGAATAATCGCCTATTGCAGTACCGTCAAGTTTGTATTCAGATTTGATTTCATTTACGCTGTTACTAGTTGATGAAGCCAGCCAATTAATTATTTTAAGTGCGGCATGTTTAGAATTAGCATCATTATTCAATAAAGCATCAAGCCCAATACGCCAGGGAATGCGGCCAGCATTGTACGAATAATCACCATCAGTTTCAGCTTCCAGAAAAAATGGTTTTGCCGGCTCACACCGGCTATCGCAATTAATGATAAAATCAGGCAACAGGCCAGTGTTAATGCTGAATTCATTTTGTATACTTTCAATGACAGCTTGTATCTGATGGATGATTGTTATCCATCTAGCATTCCCAGTCACCTGGTAAAAGCTGCGAAAATGAGCCGGCATAAAATCAGATGAACGAGGAGTGTATTGTGTCCATCTTTCTGCTATGCAATCATTGCTATTGTTAATAACACAATCTTGTTCAACCCAGTCACCCAGTTTTGGCAGGTTGCTGTCACTCCCAATAGTATATTTCAGGATGTCATTAAGGACATTTTTGGCTTCCGAGAGATAATTTATTTTACCATTGCTTCCCCATTGCTTATGAGCAAGCAAGAGGGAATAGGCAATATCAGCATCACCGTCAAAGGCGCTGTTATCTTCTCCCTGAGGAATTTCATATAACGCGTTTCCTCCAGAAGCTGGCATCACTTTTTTGACGCACCAACTCATTAGATTACTACCAATACTGCTTGGGTACTCACGGGAAAAACGCCATAGACCATCAAACTTTGTTTGTGCATCAGGATCGTATCCTGCCATTAACGCAACAATTACCATTCCGTACCCTTGTCCTTCGGAGACTGTATAATCTTGACTGATGTCTTCACATTTTGCATTTGTTACGAGTTTCTTGCCTTTGGCAATTCTGTAAAGAGTTTGACCATCAGAATTTTGGCCAGCCTGTTTCAGATAAGCATTTTGCCAATAGTCGTAGAATTCAATAGTATGTTTATCTAGTTCATTTTGCGTGAAATTTGTTGGCTTAATAGCACCTTGATGGTATTTGATATGTTGTGGAAAAGGGTAGTTAGGAGTTGCGTAAATCACCGATGAAAATAATAAACTAATAATTAGAGCAGGCTTTAATGAAGAGATTATTGGAGATTCCATTTTTATCACCATAAGTATTGAATTAATGAAAAAATGATTTGGCTATTTAGAATAGAAGCTTTTTTCGAGTAAATTTTCATCTATTTTTCCTGTATTTTGCCAAACAGGCTTTTGAAAATAACAAGATCGGCAAAGCTGACTGATCCATTGCCATCAAAATCCGCATTAGTGTTACTACTGGCAAAGTTAGAACGGAATATTTCGAGATCGGCAAAACTAACAATCCCATTATTATCCAGGTCTGCATCGCATCTGTTGCCAAAGCCATCATGATCAGTATCGCGCTGATTAGGATTGTTGATAGTCAGGCAATTATCCCGGCTGTTTTCAATTCCATCATGATCGGTATCAATTTCTCTTCTCCAGGCAATTGCGTAATCCCAGATAAAATCTGGTTGATCGGTATCGATAACAACCCTTAGGACATAATCACGGTTGCTTTCTATTGGTGTCCAGAGATTTTCAGTATTATCATTCTTACTGTTGGAAGAAGCGATAATGACAGGGTTTTCAGTAACATCAAATAAAACCAGATTAAGATCATAAAGCAGGGCAGCTT
>JALXCS010000172.1 GCA_026990815.1 Methylomonas sp.
TTAGGCAATAATTTTTTAAGTGTAGTTTTAATCTTGCGATTGTTCCAGTTGGCCTACATCTTGCCTTTTCTTTTCATCATGCCTTTCGAGGGGTTATAACCAAGGATAGCCAAAGAAATAAACACCAGGAAGGAAATAAATGTAAAAATAAAGGCCTCCTGATTAAATTGTTGATACAGAGCAAACCGGATGAGTTCTACTGCTTGTGAAAAAGGGTTATATTTAGCTAGGGTATATAATAATTCACTAGACTCTTGCAATTTCCACAGCGGATAAAGAGCTGTGGACATAAAAAACATCGGAAAAATAACAAAATTCATGACTCCTGCAAAATTTTCCAATTGCTTGATGAAAGATGACAACAATAAACCCAATGCCCCCAGCATTAACCCGGAAAGAATCAGAGCCGGAATTACCCATAAATAACCTTGCCAGGGTACTCGAATATCA
Source organism: Methylomonas sp. (assembly GCA_026990815.1). Classification (GTDB taxonomy): domain Bacteria; phylum Pseudomonadota; class Gammaproteobacteria; order Methylococcales; family Methylomonadaceae; genus JALSJK01. The sequence continues at coordinate 451 of JALXCS010000172.1, forward strand.
TAGAACCAGGCTATAACCAGAAATACTGTAACCTGTAAAATTGAAACCGCAACTCCCGCCAGTAATTTACTCATCAACAAAAACCAGCGAGGTAAAGGACTCACCAGTAAAATCCGCATACTGCCCATTTCCCGATCATAAACCATAGATAACGAACTTTGCATCCCATTAAATAACTGAATCATACCGATCAGGCCCGGGGTAATATAAACCTCATAAAGAATATAGGTATCATAAGGCGGAGCAATTGCAATGCCCAATGCCGATCTGAATCCTGCTGCAAACACAAATAACCACACCAAAGGCCTGACCAAAGCCGCAACAAATCGCTCTCGCTGTTTGACATATCGTAATAGTTCCCTGCCAATAATTCCCCACATTGCCCGCCAGTAATGCAAAATTTTCATGCCGCAACTCCAGACGGTGTGAGTAACTGAAAAGCTTCGGCAATGGAAGACGCCTGAGCCACTTTAAGAACTTTTTCGATGCTGCCTTTGGCAGCTACTTTGCCCTGATGCAAAATTACCAAGTTGTCAGCAGGATAAATTTCGTCTATCAGATGGCTAGCCCAAAGCACAGCCAAATTCCGTTCAGCCACCAGCTGATGCACATGTGCAACAATTGATTTTCGACTTGGGACATCCAGCCCTACTGTCGGCTCGTCAAGTAAAAGTAATGAGGGTTCATGCAGTAAGGCCCTGGCAATTTCCACCCGGCGCCGATGGCCACCATTGAGTTGGCGGATTTTTTCAAAACGACGCTCATACATATTGAACCGTTCCAGTTCTTCTTGAATTCGGTGTCTTGCTTTTTTCCTGCTGATTCCATGCAAAGCAGAGTGATACCGTAAATTTTGCATGACGTTCAAATCCAGATCCAAGGTCGGCTGTTGAAAAACCACGCCCAGCTTGGCTAATGCTTTAGTTGTCTGTTTTTTAACATCAAATCCGCAAATACTGATCTTACCTTGGCGATAGTCATACAAGCGGGTTATCAAAGAGAACAAAGTGCTTTTTCCTGCGCCATTGGGACCTAATAAAAAAGTACAATCACCCGATTTAACATCAAAAGAAACACTATCCAACGCCAATTTTCCGGAATAGGAAAAACTGATATTTTCAACTTGCAAGGCTTGTTTCTTCATGGTTTAACAGCAATACCCCAAGGGTAACGACCGACTTTAACAGACTTTACAACTTGGTGGTCTTCAAGATTAATAGTAGAAATATCGCTACTCCGCCCATTTGTGGTGTAAAGCCTTTTTTGATCCGGAGAAAATGCCAGGTTCCAGACTCTTTCGCCCACCAACAAGAATTTTTCCACTTCAAAGGTTTTTGCATTAATTACCGCGACCCGATTAGCTGGCCCCATTGCCACATAACCCCAGCGCATATTCTCATCGATTACCACACCAACCGGCTGAATTTTATCTTTGGAAACTCCTTTAATCTGCAAAGAAATGGTTTTGATAACATCTTTGGACTTTGCATCAAGAATCATCAGGGTACCGGCAATTTCTGAAGTCACCCAAAGCTGACCTCCGTCAGCGGTAAAACTGGCGGCTCGCGGTCTTGGATCTACAAGGGTGTTATGAATATTAGTCAGGGTATCGATGTCAAACCAATGAATCATATTGGTGGTTTCAGAGGCGCTAATCAGCCACCGATTCCCTGGACTGACTGCAATTCCTTCCGGCTCAACTCCAACTCGAAGTTTGGTAAGAACTTTAGCTTTAGGAATATCAATGACTGTCACTTCGTTATCATCTTCATTCGATACATACATTCTATTGCCTTCCGGGTTCAACGCGAATGTTTCAGGGTCTGCACCTGAAGGCAGTGTTCCAGTCACCACTAAAGTTTGGGTATCGACAACTTTGATCGTATCATCATCACTGGTCGCAATATAAAGGTATTTTTGATCTTTGCTTAAAGCAATTCCTCGCGGCCGTTGTCCAATAGGGACGGTTTTTACCAATTTACCAACTATAGGATCGATAACTGCAAGAGCGTTATCTTTTTCCAGTGTTACATAAACGGTTTCCGCATTGGCGAAAAAACTCATTAACAAAAGAACAAAAAACAAATTTCTCATTGGTATTCCCCTTTTTATTATTGACATTGTGTTTCCGGCTTATCAAACCCTAAAGTATCCAGTTCAGTAACAGGGTGCAAGAAACCTTCAATGGGTGCAACAGCCACCATTGATCGTGCAGCAGCTAGCAAAACCGGCTGTCTGAGCTGACCATTCCAGGGTCGGAATGAAAGTGTCCGACCTTTATAACCCTGCAAAGCCAATTGATCACTTAATAAATATTCCTGGATAATTTTTTGATCAGCTGACTGGCTACGCGTGACAGCCTCTCCAATAGCCCTGACTGCTAAATAAGCACCATAATCCTCTTCTTCCATCCAACGCCCAGTCTGTTCTTTAAAACGATTCTGAATCTGCACTGCCCCCCATTGTTCATGGGTTTGATGCCAGGATGTAGGAATTAAACCCTGAGTCCCGATAACCGGCCTGGGAAGCCAAGTTCGATAGCTCAAATATTCCCCGAATAAACCACGCTCATCGGCAACCACCAATACATCATAATCGACGCCTTGGGTGAAAACCGGAACCTCAGACTGTGCAGTACGTCTGGCATCATGAGTATGATCCCAAACTTTCTCTGCAACAATTTTACTGCCAAAACGCTTTGCTGCCCTTTTAACGGCTGCGGCAAAAAGTTGGTCCTGTTTTTCTGGCCCGACCACCAAAAACCATTGCTGCCAACGTTTCTTCAGCATATATTGCGCCAGGGCATCAGCTCGCATGGCCCGACTCGGCATTAAATGCAACACATTCTTCTGGCATAGCTTTTGCCGCAGTAAATCATCTCGTGTTGCAACATCAAACAACAAAGGGCGTTGCTGACTTAAACCCATAATTTTAATTAATTGTTCTGCTGGCAAATTAACCACAACCAAAGTATTTCCCTGCTCAAGCACTTTCTTATAGGCAGACAAGACATCACCATCCAGTGGCACAATAGTCTTCTCTAAAATATATTCCTGACCGGTAAAAGCTCCCGTGGTATTGTTGTCCTTAATTCCTAAAATTGCTCCTTGCCAGCCTTTATCAGTAACAAAAGGATCAAGATTAGATAAAGCAACCGGTATTTTCTTTTCCTGGGTAAAATAATCAATCTTGACAACCAGCTTGTTTGCAGCATGAGCAGTATTGAAACCACCAGAAAAATATTGAAAAAGAACCACAATACATGCGTACAAAATAAAACGATGCGGGTTTATACAAAGGCTTTTCATAGTTCTCCTAACAGTTTATGGAAGATTTAACAGAGAATCATTTTACCTAACTTGCTGTTAAAAAATCTTTAATTGACATTGTAATTTGTTAATTTACAGATAGTATTAAACTAATGACTACGAGTAATCAATCATATCTTATGAGCGACATCACTGAATTGAATGAAAATTCTGATGATTTTTTTAATCTAGATTTCACAAAAAACCTTCCGGAAAACAAACGCTTTGCAGTTCGTTATATAAGATCAAATATCAAAGCTTCGGTTTTAAAAGTTCGTCTTTTTGGTTTGGGAAAACCATTAGGTATGGATCTATTAGATATAAGCTCGAAAGGCGCTCTTATTTCAACACCAAAAAAACTTAAAAAAAACAAAAAATTAACTCTGATTCTAGAATTTGAAGATGGAAAGGTTTTTGAAATTAAATCGAAAATTGTCCGCCTCGAAAAAGACCAGAACTACCGTTATGGTATAAAGTTTAATCGCTTCCATAATGAGTTAGGAAACTATCTACTAAAGACGCAAGACGATTTGATTTTTCGTTAACTCTTTGGCATTGTTGACGATATACGTTTCGCGTTTGAGAATGCTCCGTAGAGTTCATCTGTTTTTGTAAAAGGCTAGGCCCAAAGGCGCAGCAATAGCAAGCTATTGTAAGGTTTTGCAACAACACATTTCGCGAAAAATGGTATGCTAAAAATGGGGTATTCTCTAATGCGAAAGATATAGTTCAATAAAAATATCAACAATGTCACAATTAAAATTACAAGACATCTATCTTTATCCCATCAAGTCCTGCGCAGGCATTCGCGTCAACCAATGGCCAGTCACAGAAAAAGGTCTCAAATATGACCGCCAATGGATGATTATTGACCAAAACAATCAATTCCTGAGCCAGCGTAAACTTCAGAAAATGGCTTTGATCAAGCCAGCAATAGTCGACCAGCAACTTGTTCTTTCTGCTCCGGAAATGGGAAAAATAAAATTCAGCTTGCAAACACCCAATACTTCAAAAGCTATCGAAGTCAAAATCTGGCACGACCAATGCCAGGCTAGAACCGTTGTGCCAGAACTTGATGAATGGCTAAGTGATTTCCTGAAAATAAACTGCAAACTGGCCTACCAAGAAGAAGACTATATTCGCCAGGTCGACCAAAAATATGCAAATTCACGAGACCAGGTTTACTTTTCTGATGGCTTCCCTTTTTTGATCATTTCAGAAAATTCGCTGACGAATCTTAATTCGCGTATGCCATATAAAATTTCCATGTTGCGTTTTCGCCCAAATCTGGTGATTTCTGGAAGTGATAGTTTTGCTGAAGACCTATGGCGAGAAATTCGAATCGGTGAAATCAGCTTCCGATTGCCAAAACCTTGCTCCAGATGTCCAATACCAAATATTGATCCTGAAACGGGAATTTCCAGTAAGGAAACCATCAAAACACTTAATCAATATCGCAGATATCAAAACCAAGTATTTTTTGGCCAAAATGCTTTGCATAATGGACCCGGCCAACTCTTTGTTGACGATCCGGTGACAATTCTTTTAACTGGTGACCCACAGCCACCTCTCTTCATTAGCGGTTACAATTGAATTAGAGTCTGCTCAGAAAGTCAGTATCCATTTTTCGCAAATACTATAGATGGCTAAACTTTAACCGTAAATCGTTGAGCAATAATTTCCCGACTGGCTTCAACAAAAATATAAGCCACGCAAGGCTATATTTGTAAAGCTCATAAAAGATCCTTTCCAGGATCAATAGGTTCATCACCAGGAAGATGCTGTTAATCCACGCGATAGAGGTATTTGCACGTTTTGCTCGAATGTAGTTGAGTCGATTGTAGCGGTCTAATAAACTTGAACCTCAAAATGAGATAAAATTTCATTAAAAAAAGAGGAAAAAAATGAGTAAAAAAAGCCCCACTTATTCAATCGAATTCAAAAAAGAAGCAGCGAGTTTAGTAGTTGATCAGAAATATGCATATTCCAGAGCAAACCTGCCACCTATTCCAAGCCAAAGCTGCCACCTAATCCAGTGATGTCTGCCACCCTGATTGGGAGGTTAGTATAGCGAAATCGACGCAGGATAACACCACGGTATCCTAACAACCCTTTTTTCATGATCGTTAAGGGGGTTGAGATGCCAGCAAAGAGGTTATCCATGGGGTATAGCTACAAATTGATGTAAATAATTCTTTCAATAAAATAGCAAGTTTGTTAGTCTTTCTCGAAACAATATGAGAAGGGTGTGCAGACATGTCAGTGAAGATTGTATCCAGTAATGACGAAGGTTTCGTGCTTGAATTGAGA
>JALXCS010000173.1 GCA_026990815.1 Methylomonas sp.
GAACTTTTCTCTCTTTCATTTTAAGCAAAACCAAATCAAGGAAAATTTTCCTAGCGAATGCAATCTTGCCTCAATCTTTGTGATGGTAATTCTGATATTTTTTCAATCAGAAAGAGTCCACGCGTTAGGGGAAACACTTCCAGTGGAAATTTCAGTAAAACAAAGTGATGTCTATGTCACCATAGATCATGAAAAAATTGCTGATTATTCTATAAAGCGCCAGCAATTTCATAAAGGAAAGGCAATTCAAGCTCGACCTCAAAGCATAAAAATGTTTTCAATTGAGGGTGATGGTCATAAAGAAATCTTTATGATGCGAACGGATGATGATTCTAAAGAGCAAGTCTCCGATGGAATTTACAGTGAGAAGGTTACTGTTACCGTCATGCCTAGAGAATATAAAAACAATGACAAGCCTATGGTCTACGATCGCTGGCTGTATTACCAAGTGGACAATGGCAGTATTAAATACATGACTCCTCAACAATATTCTAAACGTGTTGATCCAACATATTATGAGAAAAATTCACTAGGCAAATTGCAAGCCTATAAAAAAGGAGCCGGGATTGCTGCAACCTCTATCCCTGTTAATTCAGAACCGAAATTGGATGTTCGTGTAAATACCAGACCAGTTTTAAAAAACAAACAGGTTTTTCAATTTACTACTCGAAAAGCAATTGATCGCAGCGAAGTATTGGAGAGATGATTATGAAAACACAACACAATTTATATCATTCCCTATTGACTATTATTCTTCTAACCCTATTTGCTGGTTTGGTCTCAGCGGCACAAAGAACGGTATGTTACCGACTACAATTAGCTGATGAACGAACCAATTGTGCAACTTCCTCTGAAGCAGGTGCTAGGCGCCCTTGTAACGCTGGCGGCTATACTGATGCCGTTGGTCATTATATTGAACTTTGGGATAAAGATTGGAGTTCAGGCGACGAAAAAATAGGCACCTGGTATATCAATGGTAGTGGTAAACGATGTGCGACTTTTGAATGGGAGGAAGCATCATATAGTAAGGGAGAGTCGAATCCGGATGTCTATTTGAAATATATCAATAAAGTCAGAAAAACCGGGACATCCAGATCTATTTCGGTAACAGCCGTGAACACTAATGGCAGCAGTCATCCAAAGACTAGTTGGCGAAATGGCAGTGGCTCAAACTCTAATCGTTTTGTTGCCATGAATTGTAATACAGGCGCTAATTGTAATGTCTTTTCCGGTAGTTTGGTACCAACCAATGCACGTTCTTCAGAACGTGCTAAACGAATTATGGCATTGGATTCCGCTCAACATGCCCTTCAGGTATTCGGCGGAATAATGGACACTAATGTGAAAATGCATTATCCAGGTAAAAATAGCTGTCCAACTAGTTGTGCAGTAAACCGTAATGAAATACACATCACTGAATCGCGAGGAACTAATGGTTTTAATGTCGCTCACGAAGTTGGTCACTTAGTGCAAATGCAAGAGTTTAATCAGGATTTTTTACGTGATGATTGCAGCCGCAATGGTAGCGGTCATAGTTTGAGTACTATTGAACACGAATCTTGTGCGACAACCGAAGGGTGGGCTAATTTTGTAGGCGTAGTCAGTTGGTATGAACCTAACAATTCTGCAACGGTTCCTTTCGGATGGGGGAGAAACTTCGAAACCGCAACGTTGGAATTTTCAAGTTGTTCCGACA
>JALXCS010000174.1 GCA_026990815.1 Methylomonas sp.
GACAAAAATTTCGAAAACCGAGGTTATTATTCTCGGTTTTTTTGTCCTCCCAGCTTCCTGAATAAGTTACAGCAAAACCATATTATCCCGATGAATTAATTCCGCATCGTCCCTATAACCAAGCACTCTTTCAAAATCCGTGCTTGGTAAACCGGCTATTTTTTTTGCCTCTTCCGCCGAATAATTTATCAAACCCCGAGCAATTTCTTCACCGCCCTCATCATGACAGGACACCAATTCGCCGCGCACAAACTCACCTACGACAGATTTTACCCCTACCGCCAACAAACTTTTGCCGGACGCTCTTAACACCTCAACCGCCCCCTGGTCTAGCATTAGCAGACCTTTAATCTGCAATTGTCCCGCTAGCCACTGCTTTCTCGCCGCCAATGGCGCAATATCGGGCAACAAATGCGTGCCGATATCTGACCCGGAATAAATTTCGCTAATTACATTCTCAGACTTTCCTGATGCAATTATGGTTGCAGCCCCGGACCGGGCAGCCAGCCTTGCTGCCCGCACTTTAGTTAACATACCTCCCCTGCCCAAACCGCTACGACTGCACCCCGCCATTTGCTCCAAACGCGGATCAGTAGCATTGACAGCGCTAATCAATTCAGCATTTGGATAAATCCCCGGATCACAATTGTAAAGCCCTTGCTGATCAGTAAGAATAATTAGCAAGTCGGCTTCAACCAGATTTACCACCAATGCCGCTAGGGTATCATTATCTCCAAAGCGAATTTCATCTGTTGCCACCACATCATTTTCATTAATTACAGGTACCACTCCATATTGCAACAATGTCACTAAAGTACTTCTGGCATTTAAATAGCGTTTTCTGTCGGACAAATCATCGTGAGTTAATAAAACCTGCGCAGTATGCAAATTACGTCTTTGAAAATGATTTTCAAAAGTTCTAATTAGCCCCATTTGTCCAACTGACGCAGCAGCCTGTAACTCATGCAGAGTTTTTGGCCGCTCCTTCAAAGATAACCGAGCCATACCTTCTGCAACTGACCCAGACGAAACCAGAACAACATCAATTCCCTGGAGCTTGAGTCCAACCATTTGTGCAACCCAATTTTCAATTGCATCTTCATCCAGGCCTCTACCACCCTTTGTAAGAAGTGAACTTCCGATTTTAATAACAATCCGCCTTGCTTTAGAAAAACTATCTCTGGAGGCTACCATCTTTTTGCTGCTCTAAAAAGTTCATCACTGCAAACATCAACTCTTTTGTGCCTTGGCCATTAATTGCTGAAATATTGAAAACAGGCCCTTGCCAATCCAGCTCATCAACTATTGCCTTACATTGACCAATCATTTCTTCTTCCGGCACTCGGTCTATTTTATTAAGCACCAGCCAACGTGGCTTATTGACAAGCTCATCACTCCATTTTTCAACCTCGTGTATTATTTTCTTTGCCGAAGCAACCGGTAACTCGCCAGTTTCATAAGGAGCTATATCTAAGATATGCAGAAGCAAACTAGTACGGGAAAGATGCCTAAGGAATTGAACTCCGAGGCCTGCACCCTCAGCTGCACCTTCTATAATTCCAGGAATATCCGCCAAGACAAAACTGCGCTGATCGTCAATTCTAACCACACCAAGATTAGGATGTAAGGTAGTAAAAGGATAATCGGCAACTTTTGGCTTTGCAGACGAAACCTTTCTAATCAAACTGGACTTCCCAGCATTTGGCAGCCCAAGCAAACCCACGTCCGCAATCAACATCAGCTCTAACCGCAACAGACGATGCTCTCCTGGAGTTCCAGAAGTTGCCTTCTGCGGAGTACGATTAATACTGCTTTTAAAACGAGTATTCCCTAAACCATGAAAACCACCCTTTGCAACCAGAAGAGTATCGTCTGGCTGAATCAGATCACCAATTTTCTCCCCCGTCTGGGCATCATAAACCATCGTACCCGGAGGAACTGCCACATAACAATCATCACCTCTTTTCCCTGAACAGTTTCTGCCCATTCCATTTTGGCCTCGCTCTGCCCGATGGACTGAATGATAACGAAAATCGACCAAGGTATTCACATTCTCCTTGGAAACCAAGAATACATCACCACCATCACCACCATCACCACCATCCGGCCCTCCTTTAGGGATATATTTTTCTCGACGAAAACTGACTGCCCCGCTGCCTCCGTCACCAGCTTCAACCCGAATTTCTGCTTCATCGACAAATTTCATGATACCTGTTTAATTATTTATAAAGTTGTAAAACCAAGAAAGCCCCGAAATCGGGGCTTTCTTATTACAACCTTGTATAAGAACGTTATTGTTATGCGGCAATAATACTTACAAATTTACGATTTCTTGGTCCTTTGGTTTCAAAAACCACTCTTCCATCAGCCGTTGCAAACAATGTATGATCTTTTCCACAGCCTACATTCACACCAGGATGAAAACGAGTACCACGCTGTCGAACGATTATATTTCCAGCCTTTACCTCTTGACCACCAAACCGTTTAACACCTAATCTCTTGGCATTAGAATCGCGCCCGTTCCGCGTACTTCCGCCTGCTTTTTTATGAGCCATACTTTAAACTCCTGTCGTTATGCAGAAATTCCAGTAATCTGAACTTCTGTGTAATATTGACGATGCCCCATTTGTTTCATATGGTGCTTACGCCTTTTGAATTTAAGAATTTTGATCTTTTTGTGTCTGCCTTGCGATTTTACGGTCGCAGTTACCTTGCTCCCATCGACATATGGCTGACCCACTTTGATTCCGCTGTCTGATTGAACCATCAGCACCTTATCAAATTCAAGGTTTTCCCCCGTTCCAAGATCAAGCTTTTCTATTTTTAAGGTTGTACCTTCTTCAACTCGGTACTGTTTCCCACCTGTTTGTATAACCGCATACATCGGCACATGCTCCATCAAGCGTAAATATATTAATAGCGAACTGCTAATTGTAATAAAATTTTAAGTCTCCCGTCAAGTTAGTTTTCCAAGCAGAAATTCCTGTAACACACAAATAATAGACAAAAACTGAACAATATGGTTGACATTACTCTTGTTTTTTCCATACCATAGCGGGCTAATTAATAGATAAATTATAACAAATCTAAAATTTTCTTTATCAAATCAGTATCAATTTTAATGGTATATCCATCTCAACAAACAACCGACAACGCACCCAACAAAATTGACTTTGAAGCGATCAAAAAGCTTACGCTCTCTGAAGCCTCGGCAGTCAATCAACTTATTCTTGATGAGCTTAGCTCAGATGTTGTTTTGATTAATCAAATGGGCCATTATATTGTTGGCAGTGGCGGCAAGAGACTGCGCCCTATGTTGCTTTTATTAACTGCAAAAGCACTTGGATACGAGGGCAACAAGCACTTAATTCTGGCTGCAGTAATTGAATTTATCCATACTGCCACCTTGTTACATGATGATGTCGTTGATGAGTCTGATTTAAGACGCGGCAAGGAATCTGCAAATGCTGTTTGGGGTAATGCCGCCAGTGTTTTAGTCGGTGATTATCTTTATTCCAGCGCCTTTGAAATGATGGTTCGTACTGATAATATGCGGGTTATGGAAATTCTTTCCAAAACTACCACGGCAATTGCTGAAGGTGAAGTATTACAACTATTGAATTGCAACAATCCTGCAACAAGCGAAGACAAATATCTTGCCGTTATAGCACGCAAAACAGCAATACTCTTCAGTGCTGCAACCCGACTCGGCGCAGTATTAGGCGAAGCCTCAAAAGAACTTGAAGACAATCTTGCTCGTTACGGACAACACCTAGGTATTGCCTTTCAATTAATTGATGATGCACTGGACTACACTTCATCCGAAGAAGAACTTGGAAAAAATCTTGGCGACGATCTAGCAGAAGGAAAACCGACTCTGCCTTTAATTTATGCCATCCAGAATAGTTGCCAAAAAGAGGCTGGCATCATCGTTGAAGCCATCAAAAAAGGTAATCGTGACGCTTTCAATGATGTTTTTGCAATTGTGAATTCTACAAATGCCATTGAATATACCGAGCAACGAGCCGAACAGGAAGCACAAATGGCAATTGAATCGATTAAGTCTATTCCCAATTCAGAATACAAGGATGCTTTGATTTCGCTTGCCAAATTTTCTGTTCAGCGGAGCTATTAAAAGCTTCGCCTAAAATTATTAGCTCCGTGGTTTCAACCTCCGAAAACCCTTGTCCATGTGGCTCTCAAATCTCTTTTGAGGACTGTTGCCATCCTTACATACTGAATAATAAAAAAGCGCCAACTGCTGAATCGTTAATGCGATCGCGCTATACGGCTTATGTTTTAAAAAATTCTGAGTACCTTTTAAAAACCTGGCATCCACAAAAGCGCCCTGTTTCTATTGATTTTTCTAAAGAATCCGCTAACTGGCAACACCTTGAAATTATTTCAATTCAAAATGGTGGCGTTAAAGACCAACGTGCTATTGTCGAATTCGAAGCCTACTATTTATTAGATGGAACGGAACAAGTAATGAAAGAAATTAGTCGTTTTAAAAAAGAAAACTGCGCCTGGTATTATTTGGATGGAAAAGTTAAATCCATTGCATCAAAAGGTGGGCCAACAAATCAGGGGCTGAATGCACTATGTGCTTGTGGCAGTGGAAAAAAATTTAAACGCTGTTGCGGAAAAAACTAAAGTAGTCTTTTGAACTAAACATCATCTTCAGAACCAGCTTTCTCGATAATACTTTTAGGCAGGGTTTTTTTCACCTTCACCCCCAAATCTACAAAACTACTAGTCTGCCGAATCAAATTGCCGTTCCCTAGTGTTAATTTATTCATAACTCCGTCGTAGGTTTTATGCACTGTGGCGAGTTGATTACCCATTTTTTCAAGATCTTCAACCAAACCACGGACCTTATCATAAATAGAACCTGCTTTTTCACCAATTATTCTTGCATTCTCATTCTGCCGTTCGTAACGCCAAATATTTTCAATGGTCCTGAGTGTAGCCAGTAAAGTTGTCGGTGTTACTACGATAATTTTTCTTTCGAATGCCTCATTAAATAACTTTTCATCCCCTTGAAATGCTTCAATGAATGCCGATTCGATTGGCATAAACAATAATACAAAATCAAGCGAACGCAAGCCTTTCAAACTACTGTAATCTTTATCGCTTAATGACCTAATATGATTTCTAACTGATTCAATATGCTGCCTTAATGCTACGCTTCGTTCTTTATCATCTTCTGTCGAACTGTACTGTTCATACGCCAACAGTGAAACTTTTGAATCAATAACAACATCCTTGTCTTCCGGTAGCCTGACGATGACGTCTGGCTTATATAATTTTTTTTCCTCGTCTCGAAATGCTCCTTGGGTTTCATATTCGATACCCTTGCGTAATCCAGATTGTTCTAACACTTTTTCGAGTATCATCTCACCCCAGTTTCCCTGAATTTTTTTGTCTCCTTTTAATGCACGGGTTAAATTCAGTGCTTCTCGATTCATGTTTGCAGTTTCTCGTCTAAGAGAGGCTATTTCTTCACGCAAACTGATCCGATCCCTGTTTTCGCTATCGTAAACGGTTTCTATTTTTTTCTTGAAATCCCCCAGCTGTTCTTTTAGAGGGTTTACGATTTCGTTGAGACTATGCTTATTCTGGTCCTTGAACTCCCGACTTCGTTCATGAAAAATTTTATTGGCAAGATTTTCAAACTGAATTTTTAGTTGCTGCTCAGCCTCTTGCAATAAACGTATTTTTTCACTCCCTCCTTTTAACTGTTCTTCCATTTTTGCTTTCAGTTGAGCATTTTCAGTCTGGGAAATTAATAATTGATCTTGGAATTGTTGCGCTTCTGCATCCTTATTTTGCAAAAATTTAATTTTTTCTTCTAAAACTGCCAACTTGGTTTGTAAATCATGAATTTTGGTTTTATTTTACATCCTGATTTTTATGAACAAATTGATGATGTGCATAATACTTAAGGCATTTAAGCTTTCTCAACTTTGTAATGGGCGCGGAAAATAAACCGCGTTTAGAAAATGATTTTTATTAAATAAAGTAAGCTATAAAAGTAAGCTATACTATTATA
>JALXCS010000175.1:0-2516 GCA_026990815.1 Methylomonas sp.
CATCACAGCCTGACTTTCTGCCGTGACCTTGCCCTGAACACGCAACTGTTCGAAATCGTCTTTTAGACGATCGATCTCTTTACGGACACTGGCTTTATCAAGTGTCGACATTCAAATGGATTGTATTGCAGTTACCATAGAGCCTATTATCCCATGGCTTTTTATGGCGCCTGAGAATGCACATTACCGCCTGAAAATCAGGTCTTTGATGCCAGGAAAACCCATGGACCGAGAAAATTAGCTCATGACTTTGTTATGGGCAATATTGGCTGGCTTTTTAGACCATTTCATGACCAGACTTTTTTTACGCAAAAAACTTGTCAAGTGTTTTTTTGCTTTTTTGGGGTGAGTAGTTACATAGGATTAATAGATATGTGAAGCTAATATGCAGTCATTTGCTGCGTTGCGCTCGCTTGAATTTGCCCTGCTAGGTTCTACACTCGCGCGCCTTGCAACTAACCACTTCTCAACTCAACCTATCCATCAATCCAATATTGCCGGAGTACTAGTCATTACGGTTTGTCAATCATTCAAGGCGCACAACTCAACCGAAACGCATCATCAAGCGCGAGAGGTAAAACCAGAGTGTAAAGACCTCTGGCTTGAGCGTCATCACATAATTGCTGGCGCTGGGCGCTGTCGTTAACATAACGATTGGCGTATTCAAGATTCAAAACTGGTTTTCCGGCAGAAATAAATGGCGACAATGAACCACATTCATCAAACTGGTGACACTGTTCATTGACGCTGAAATCAAACCTGTCAACCAGTTGCGGAATCTGATCCAGATCGTTTTTCAAGCCAACTGCCAATCCTCTCGCATGCGCTTCGTCAGCAATAAAACGGTTATAATCAAGCTGGTCGGCTGCAGTCAATGACAATCCGGTATTATTGGTATAACCATCAACATTATCCGGGTCTACTCCATCACAACCTTTTTGACTGGCGAGATCAAGACGCGCCAGCATGATTTGCCGAACATTATCGGAACGCACATCAAGCCAGCGTTCCCCCGGCCAGCCAGCCAGTGGCAAACCTAGATCTGCCTGGGTAAACTGCGCTGCATCGCTACGCCATTGTTCATAGGAACCGGCAGAGAAATAACAAATGACTTTTTTGCCATTGCTTTGTAGCGAGGCAATCAGTTCAGCCGGATTGTCGAACAAATCAATGTCATAAATATCAGCATCGACATTCTGATTAATCTGAGTCGCCCCTGCTCGTGGTTGAAGCTGGATATGCCAACTGCTGTTTGCGGCGGGCTTGAACCAAGCAGCATTCACATTGACGCCTGCCGGTCCTGGTGGCTGTCCAAACATACTCTTGAACATTGCCAGATCGGCAAAATTGACAAAACCGCTGCCATCAAAATCAGCATCCGCATTGTTGCTGCCAAAGGCCGATTTAAACAGGGCGAGATCAGCGAAGTTGACGAATCCACTGTTATCCAGATCAGCATCGCAGACATTGCCAAAACCATCGTTGTTGCTGTCACGCTGATCTGGATTAGCAATGTTGATACAATTGTCAATGTCGTCATTTACTCCATCGTTGTCGGAATCCTGAATGCTGTCAAAGACAGTTTGCATCATGGCGAGCCAGGCAGGTTTAACTGGCGCAGACACATCCAGCCAACGGATATCTGTTTCACACTCGCTTAAATTGCTGTCACTGTAGAAAACAACATAGTCATCTGTATTTTTAAACGCTTTCATAAGCCGGGATTCCACGTCTGCCGGAGTGCATAAACCCTCTGTATCATAATCACCTCGCGGATAATAAGGTCGTCCATAATCACTCACCATAAAACCGACATCAACCTGACTGCTCCAGGTTGCTCTCTGACTAACCGGTATCACCCAGCGGAATGCGTCATCGAGATCCTGATTATATTGCTGGCTGGCAATGTCATGTTTTCTCCATTGATAGGCGTCTTGAAAATGTTTGTCCGTGCTGTAGGCGTAAAACTCGCCCAAGTCATGTAATGAAGCGTTACCAGTTAAGCCTTGTTTGAAACCTAGAAACATTGCCCCTTTGTATTCATTTGTCTCGAAAATAACGTTAGGCTTGATATTGTGTTCGGGAATATTTGTCTCTGGATGAGCGCTCGCAGGGCCATGTAAGACAAGGATGGTAATCTCAGGATATTCCGCCTGCATTGCCTGCATAATGGTTTTAAAACGCGAAGCGACTTTATCCATATGCTCCTTAAAGCTATGATCAGGATTACGGTAAGCGCAGCGTTCTGAGTTTTCTTCTTTTACACCATTGATATTACAGGTGTAATCCATCCAGTCTCCCCGGTTAGATAAACTTTCATCCCATTCCCATTGTTCATAGCGTTCAGGATGCGCCTGTACATCTGCCTTTTTGGGGAATTTAAAATTTGACATATAATTAGCAAGCACGTGTTGTCCACTCGCATAAGCTTCATCGTCAAACAGGATGCCCTTAAACCCGATATTTTTAGCTGCTTTGGCGACTGCGGCAAAGTTTCTGGTTGTTATCTCCCAGGC
>JALXCS010000175.1:2526-6024 GCA_026990815.1 Methylomonas sp.
CCAGACCCTTTCATAGGTAACCTGATTACTGTTTTGGTCAGCACTCATCACATAGCTGGTAAACACATTGCCGACAACCACAAAGCCAGAAAATGGCAAATCTTCAAGTGCCGCATGATGTTCAACCAGATAGGGAGGCAAGGAATGATGCCAGCCTAGATAACCATCCAAGAATATCAAATGATTTTCTGCTCTGATTTGAGTGCTTAGAAAGCTTAACAACCCTATGCTAATTAACATCAAATGTTTTATTCGTATCACTTTTCATCTCTCTTAAAATAACTGAATTCTGCCATTGCCAGAAGACATAGCATCAATTTGTTCAAATTTAATAAATCTCCGTTGATACTCATTTCTGGTTTTCTGCCTTAATCGCCATAATGACTGCTGTGTTGTATCTGCACTCATTTTGTCGAACGCAACAGTCAAAAAGTATAATATAGCTTATGAGATCTCAACATGAATTTATCCTAAACAGATTGTCATTGGCTGCTTGTAACTCCAGCGTTAAGGCTTGATCCCGCCGGTCCTGGCTGTTGTCCAAACATAGCCTTGAACATTGCCAGGTCGGCGAAATTGACAAAGCCGTTACCATCAAAATCAGCATCAGCATCGTTACTGCCAAAGGCTGCTTTAAACAAACTCAGATCAGCAAAATTGACAAAACCGTTATTATCCAGATCGGCATCACAGAGATTTCCAAAGCCGTCATTATTGCTATCACGTTGGTTAGAATTGGGTGTTTGAATGCAATTATCAACATCATCAGTGATGCCATCATTATCAGAATCAGGCATTAAGTCGTCAAAATTACGAAAAAAAGCACGGTAGGTATTGTACAAATCTATGCTGCGTTGCACCATAAAATCTGGTGCGCCGATGGTGGGATGAGAATTGCCTATTAAATTAAAATCGGGCATGGTTTCGGTATCGAAATTAAAGGAGATTTCACGAATTTCACTGTTGTACTCTGGTGCATTGACAAAACCAGGAAAGGCTTCATTATTTGATGCATCTAAGGAGATGTTGCTTGATGATTGTGCTGTTTGGTTATTGGCAATGATGTTATTGTTGGCAATGATGCTGGTACCTGCACACTCGGACATATTATCAGCGCCACAGTACATGGCAACACGCTTTTCGATGCCATAGACGTTGGTAATGTATTCAGGATAGGCGCTGGATTTGTTGCCAACGATGATATTATTATTAATGTTTGCTGTTTTTTCCATGTGGTCAAGAGCAATCAATCTATCCCAGTCGGCTTGTACATCATCTGGGATATAAAAACGATTATCCAGGCGTATACCGCTGCCTTGATTGTTGAAAATGGTGTTGTTTTCGATGGTTAATTGTTTGGCGTGTTGGACATTTATGCCGCCGCCTTCGTGAATTCTTCCATTGGGTTCTTTTGCTAAAAACACAGGCATATTAGGGACGGCTGTTCCACATTGATAGATGATGTTGTTGCGGATTTGCACATTCTCGATGACATCATTAACATTGGATGTATAAAGGGCAATGCCTGCATAAGCAGTGTGCCGAATAATGTTGTTTTCGATAAGTATATCTTTCAATTCATCGCCAACGCCTTCAGAATAGTTGTGTGATAATTGGATGCCATAATTGCCGCCATTGGTTGTGGCGAAAATATGGTTATTGGTAATGGTAAAATGTTGTCCACCATGAAAGCGGATACCGCTATTAGACAAGACATCTATGGTTAGGTTGTCGGTTAAAACATTATCAGTGAAGACAAAATATAATGCCGAGTGCCCCATGCGTCTGAATGACGAATTGGTCACATTTAAGTCGGTACAATCTTTTGTGGAAATACCATCACTTAATGTGTTTGATAAGGTTATGTTGTCAATAGTAATCCCATCGGCATGATAAAAATTCATGCCGATTGAATTATTGCTGCCAGCGCTTCGCCATGATCGTTGATTTTCGCGGTTGCCATCGTAAATTAAATCCTTTATGCCGATGTTTTGCGTTCTCGTTTCGGTAATGTCGTCAGGAAATTGGACATTATCACTAAACATGGATGAATTAATAATCAAAGGATGAACATTGCCAAATGAAATAGAAGAGTTTTTCCATGCTTTTCGTATTCCATAATCGATGTATTTTAAAGTACTCATCTTTTTACCAGCAACCATTGTCCCGACTAAATCTGTATTGCTGTAGATTACTAATTGACGCTTAAAATAATGAATACCTGGTGCTAGTTTGACCTCGCCACCATTATGATCGCGGGCAAAATATAAGGCTTTCTGGATGTAATCTTCATCCAATGAGCTAAAACTTTTGCTATTGCCATCATTTGCAGTAACCTGAATACTTGTGATCGCGCCTAATGAGGCAAAATCATTCGCATCTTCCACAATCACTGTTCGGGTTCTATCTGGCGCACTCAAGTTATCATCAACACTATCAATCGCACTGTATATAATGTGATAAGTGCGGTCCTTTGGATTGTTGCTATCAATCGCCGACAGAGGTGGGTCAAGATTGTAGTCTGAAACAATGATTGATGTAATGGCAACATTATTACCCGCATCCGCTGGGATCAAACTCACACCAGGATCGATAAAAGTTTCACCTGCTTTGATGCGCATTAAAGAAGAGCCATGCAATGAAAGCATGTGTCTGGCAGGGTTTTCATCACCACTTTGGTCGCTAATGCTTACTTTCCAACTTTCAGTATCGGTATGATTAGCCTCATCAGTGACGCGCAGGGTTATTTCATATACATTATCGCCATTGGCATCGGTTGGGTGTTCAAAATCTTTATAGTCTAAATTTACCTGTCCGGTTTTTTTGTTAACCACAAATTCAGAGGCATCAGCACCTTCCAGTGTATAAACCACACGTCCAAAAGGAGTTTTACCATCAAGAACTGGCGTAATACTGGTGTAATGACCAACCTCATCAAATTCTTCGCCAACATAGCCTACCACATCAAACTTTGTGTACTCAGGCACAGTTACATCTGAAATCGGATGAATTGAAAATTGCCCATTTTCAAAAGAGTTTTTTTCAATGAAGTTACCGCCAGCATATAGTTGAAAAGACGCCATTAGTGAAGATAGTAAAGTAAAAGTGTTAATGGTTTTAATCAAAACTTTATTGTAATTGTTAAATCCAAGTTTTATTTGCATCATTATTGCATCTCTCTAAAAATTGCTGAAATTTTTCAATAGGTTCAGGTGGCTGTCCAAAAAAACTACGGAATATGTTTAGGTCAGTGAAACTAACAAAACCATTGTTATCAAGATCTGCATCGCATAGATTTTCGAAGCCATCTTTATCAGTTTCTCTGGCCAGGATTAAATAGGCTGAGACAGCCTCTTGGTCATGTATGGGTATTTCACGCATTATTTCGTGGAAGAATCACCGATTTTCACTGCCCCGGCGCTTTGCCAAACAAACTCTTGAATATTGCCAGATCGGCAAAACTGACAAAGCCGCTGCCATCAAAATCAGCATCCGCAT
>JALXCS010000176.1:0-4332 GCA_026990815.1 Methylomonas sp.
GACTTGCCTTTTTATCCACCTTCCACGTTGCGCAAACAGTTACATAGCTTGCTATGCGCCTGTTTATGTTGCCTCGAATGCGAATAAAAATTCTGCTCCAGTTGTTAATTAATTTTTTTCTCGTCCCTAAGGTTTGCCCAACCAAATTTTGGAATTTTAAAATCGGCAAATAATCTATCCCTTTCTACTCTGTTAACGCATTGCATAGCCCCTTTGACTACGTCTTTTGTCAAATGGGGGGAGAACATTTTAATAAATTGATAGATATATTTTCGTATATATTTATTTTTACTTAGTGCTATTTGAGTAGCGCTGATCCCAAAAAGATTTTCCGCATCTATTGCTATCAGATCCTGATCAATTTCCGGCAAATAAGCCATTTTTGCAATAATCCCAATACCCAAACCCAACCGGACGTAAGTCTTGATTACATCTGCATCTACCGCTGTTAATACAATATTTGGCGACAAATCATTTTTTAAAAAAACCTCATCAATTTTATAACGGCCAGTAAAGCCGAGAACATAGGTAATGATTGGATATTTGACTATATCGGCCAATTGTAAGGGCATACTATTGACCAGTGGATGGTCTTTCTTAACGATAATGCATCGCCCCCATCGGTAACAAGGCATAGACAAGATTTGATCATCGCTCACCAGCGATTCGGTAGCAATTGCCAAATCAACATCCCCCTGCTTTAAGAGCTGTGCAACATTTTTAGGATTGCCCTGCTGCATACTGAACTGAATATTAGGATTATTTGAAATAAACCGATTAACTATGGGCGGCAAAATATACCGGGCCTGAGTATGAGTTGTCGCAATAGTTAACAAACCTTCCTGATCATTAACATCCAGCGCTATATTTTTTATGCTTTGGACTTTATCAAGGATATTAATGGCTTCTTGATAAACCTGCTTACCTTCCCTGGTTAATTCAACAAGATTTTTCCCCCGCCTTACAAACAAAGGCACATTCAATTCTTCTTCTAACAACAAAATTTGCTTACTGACCCCGGCCTGGGAAGTAAAAATATGCTTGGCCGCGTTTGAGATATTACATTGGTATTTCACAATTTCAACAAAATACCTAAGCTGAATTAATTTCACTTTAATAACTATTGGTTATAAATTAATGACATTATATTCCTTTTATTTATATCATGAGATGGTATATTAGCGACCCTTTGTAATTTTTTGGAAAACTCCATTGGAAACAATCTTTATCCTTGCCGGCGGCTTGGTAGGTTTTATCATCGGCTTAACTGGCGTGGGAGGAGGATCACTTATGACTCCCATCCTGGTGCTTGGATTCGGAATAACTCCGTCTATTGCGGTCGGAACCGACCTTCTGTATGCCGCAATAACAAAAGCCAATGGCGTATTTTTTCATCACCGTAATAAAACTATTGACTGGAAAGTAGCTGGATTAATGGCCGCAGGCAGCATTCCAAGCTCGATTTTATCGGTTATTTTTATAGAAAAAATCAGAGCAAAGGGTTTTGATTATGAGTCGATAATGATGGCTACATTGAGCTTTATGCTGATCATAACTGCATTGATTATCATTATAAAAAATCGCTTGCTTGTCTGGGTACACTCACAAAAAAATGGCGCAATGACATTAATGCTTCGTTGCAGGCCGTATTTAACTATTTCCTCGGGTATTGCTCTTGGATTTCTGGTTACTATCTCATCTGTCGGCGCAGGGGCAATTGGCTCGGCAATCCTGTTTATGCTTTACCCATCAAAAAAGCCCACTGCAATCGTTGGCACAGATCTAGCCCATGCGATACCTCTTACTGCAATCGCGGGCACCGGCCATTTGCATCTTGGCACAGTGGATTTCGATTTATTATTAGGCTTATTAGCGGGTGGCGTTCCGGCAATCTACCTCGGCAGTATTATCGGAAAAAAATTGCCCGATACTTTATTAAGGCCCATTATCGCCTTAATTCTGTTTTTGATGGGCATCAAACTTGCTTTTTATTGATCTTAACTCAACCTGTTGTTTGAGTTATAATTGGCAGCTAACTTTTTAAACCCCTTTAATTTAACTTTCTTTATTAGGTATTTGAATATGGCCTTTGTAGTCACAGAAAATTGTATCAAATGTAAGTACACGGATTGCGTAGATGTCTGCCCGGTTGATTGCTTTCATGAAGGTCCAAACTTCTTAGTCATTGATCCAGAAGAGTGTATAGACTGTACCTTATGCGAACCGGAATGCCCTGCAAACGCAATTTTTGCAGAAGATGAACTTCCTGAAGGGCAAGAATTATTCATTGAATTAAATGCAGAGCTTGCAGCAAAATGGCCAGTAATCACAGAAGTTGGAGAACCGCTGCCCGATGCTGACGAATGGAATGGCAAGCCGGACAAATTGAAATTGCTGGAGAAATAATTTTCCAGCATTACAATGAAGCGGAGAATAAACAACCAACGTAATATGAATATAGCAACATAATACTCTAATCAATATCCCTTCATTTTCAACTTACAGGAAAAATTAATAACTGCGCTTAAATATCAAACCAGTCTAATTTTTGTGCAATATTCTTTAGCTTACTGGTCAAGGTCAACTCAAACCTTGGCCTTTGAGTTTTTACTCTAATTGTTTCTACGTACAAAATCGCACAAACAGCTATTGCTTCCTGTTTTTCAAAACGGCGTAGAATGCCTGCAGAAAATAAATTTTATTGTCTAACTTTGACAATATATTTAATCAGAATACTTAGAAAATAGCCGCAATTTACTAATTAGCCAACAACTTTCTCGAATTCAAGACTAGGTATTAAAAAAAAATCAAAGTAATTTTCACATTTTTTTTGTGACTCACTTCACTGTTAATCAAAAATAAATTCCCTCTTAAGAAGTCTTTAATATTGGCCCCTTATACTTTATATAACCGGAAGCTTACCTATAGGCATTGTGATTATGAAAGACGGCATACGATTTGCTTTAACTGATGATGAACGTAGAGCAGTTTATCAACTGAGATACGAAGTATATGTTGAAGGAATGGGACGACTGAAGGAAAAAAGTGATGTAAAAAACAAAGAATTACGTGATGAATACGATAACACGGCCCATACAGTTGTTGCAATAAAAAATGACAAAGCTATAGGTACCTTAAGATTATTTCGTGGAGGCGACACGCATTTTGACCAATACCTGACTAACGCCTATCATTTATCTCCGTTCGCAAACCATCTTGATGACAATAAAATCTGTATTATCGAACGACTCATGGTTGATGAAAAACATCGTGGATCAACAGTCATGTTAAGAATGTACAGAGAAGTTATGAAGTTTGTGATTCAAAATAAAGTTGAGGTGGTATTACTTAACTGCGTCCCCGAACAAAAAGATTCGTACATGAAACTCGGATTCCAACCATTTACTGAAACCTTCAATTACCCCGGTATTGGCACGGTAATTCCAATGGCCCTAATAGTAGGCGATTTTGAACATTTAACGCGCATTGGCTCGCCGTTTGCCATGTTAGCAGGCCGTGAAGAGTTAAGTTATTGTACCCTCGTTTCCCTATTACAAAAAATAATTCATGATAACCGCGAAGAAAAAATTGTCCGTCAACTTCAACCAGAAAATAAAGAAATACTAAGACAGTTATTTTCCACAAGCAACCAACTCATGCAAAGAAGCAGAAGGAGCATTGACTCATCAAAACTAAGGCTTCGTTTGAATGCAAAATTTGGAAACACTGGAATACTTACATCAACACCGTAGTTATTACGGTACCGACCTGAAAACTTATCCAAGATAATACAACAGAATATCAGCCCTTCTTAGCCTTTTCTTTTTTATAGATAATTCAGTTCACCACGAAGATTATATCCCTCAATCATTCCATTTTTTAATCTTCCTGCTAATATTAAGCATATAAGAATCTCTTAATGCTTAACAGTGAGAAAAATTTGCCATACCTCACCGCTGTACAGACAAAATTTAGTATCTAAATTCAACAGAAATATTTTTTATCAGCTGGATTTTATTTCCAAAAGATTATGAATAACCTAGCAGATGGCGTTAGATTTGCCATAACCAATGAAGAACGTGATGCCTCTTACAAGCTTCGATATAAAGTATATGTCGAATCAATGGGGCGATTGAAGGACAAAAGCGACCATCAACGAAAAGAGTTAAAAGACAAGTATGATAAAACCGCTCAGGTTGCTATCGCAATTAAAAATGGAAAACCAGTTGGCACCCTCAGACTATTTTGGGGGGGGGACACTCCTTTTGACCAGAATCTAAAAGACGCTTATCATCTTCACCCATTACTCCAGGTACTACCGGCAAATAAAAT
>JALXCS010000176.1:4342-6019 GCA_026990815.1 Methylomonas sp.
TGAACGGCTTATGGTTGAGGAACAAAGCAGAAGATCAAACATTACCTTGAGGATGTATAAAGAGGTAATGCACTTCGTTCTGGAAAAAAAAGCAGAAATTGTTCTACTTGACTGCGAACCCCACCATCTGAATTCTTACCTGAAATTAGGATTTCGACCCTACGCAAATACTTATTCTTATCCAGGAATTGGCTTAGTCATTCCTATGGCGCTCATAAGCGGAGATTATGAACATCTACAACGAGTTGGCTCACCCTTTGCCATGCTCACCACAGAAGAAGACCTTAACTATTGTCAGCATGTTGAAGAATTAAACCGCTTATTATCACCCAAAGCGAAAATTATCAGTCAAACAAACCTTGATGCTAAAGACTTTCTTGAACAAGTCTATAAAGAATCTGAACCTCAAAAAAACCAGGATTTGTCAATTTTTAATGCTCTCAGTGAAACAGAAATTGAAAGAATCATTGAAAAAAGCCACGTTATAGAATGCTCAAAAGGCGACAGAATTATTGAAAAAGATAATGCCGCGAAAACAATATTTATTGTCATGTCTGGTTTTGCAGAAGTACGAAGAGATGGGCATTTGCTTGCCGTTATTTCTCCAGGAGAAGTTATCGGCGAGATTGCGTTTTTTTTAAATGTAAAAAGATCAGCAACCGTTTTAGCAGCAACTGATGATGTCAAACTATTAAGCCTGGATGAAGCATCATTGTCTAGAATGATGAAATTTGAGAGTGCAATTGCAAACAAATTATTGCAAAATTTCTGTCGCGGCCTTTGTCACCGCATTA
The DNA here is from genome assembly GCA_026990815.1 of Methylomonas sp. Lineage (GTDB taxonomy): Bacteria > Pseudomonadota > Gammaproteobacteria > Methylococcales > Methylomonadaceae > JALSJK01. The sequence goes on from JALXCS010000176.1 coordinate 5,137, forward strand.
TTAATGGTGTTGAAATTGCCGATCTCAGAACCAACTAACATGCACTACTGTTTTTTTCCGTAAGATAAATTAGATATGAAACAATTTGATTATCAACTAGCCTTTTCAAGAAACCATGGTATAACGAGCAACAAAGAACAGCTAATGTTGCAAAACGCTACTGTTGCAATTGCTGGCATGGGCGGAGTTGGTGGTGATTATCTAATAACCCTTTTACGAACTGGGGTAGGAAATTTTAAAATATCTGATTTCGATGAATTTGAAATGGGTAATTTTAACCGCCAATACGGTGCAACCATGTCTACAATAGGACAAAAAAAAATGGAAATCATGCACAAATTGGCATTAGATATAAATCCGCAGGCAAAAATATCCACATATAGTGAAGGAATCAATGAAGATAATCTTGACGAATTCCTGAGTGGCGTGGATGTATTTGTTGATGCCATTGAATTTTTTGAAATAAAAACCCATCGGCTCATTATTAATGCTTGCATGAAAAAAAGCATTCCGGTCATATTTGGAGTACCCTTGGGGTTTGGTGTAGGCGTACTTATTTATACTCCTAACGGAATGTCTTTCGATGACTATTTTGATCTTGATTTTACTTCACCCATAGAACATCAAGTTTTAAAAATGTCCCTTGGCTGTGCTCCAGCCGGCTTTCATCTTAAATACGTTGACCCAACCTCGGTGGATTTAGCCCAACGTAAAGCCCCAAGCTTTGCAAGTGCTTGCAAATTAGCAACAGGCATCGTAATAACACAGACAATTATTGCAATTTTACATCCAAATGAACTAAAACCCATACCCTATTATACTTGCTATGACGCGAGACTAAACCGATTAAAGAAAGGCTATTTGTTTATGGGAAATAGAAACC
>JALXCS010000177.1 GCA_026990815.1 Methylomonas sp.
CGCTTATTAAGCCTGCTGAATGATTTACTTGACCTTTCTAAACTGGAAGCTGGAAAAATGCAGCTTCAGTTCAAACCAGCTCAAATCCAGAATATCATCAGCAACTGCATTGAAGAACAACAAACCCGGCTTGAAGAAAAAGCCCTGACAGTATTTCAAAATATTCCTGATTTAGACCTGACAATACAAATGGACACAACAAAAATTGGTCAGGTTATAACCAATCTTCTTTCCAATGCCATTAAATTCAGCCCGGAAGAAAAAACCATAGAAATTAATGTTTTAAAAGACAAATCACAGAAAAAAACCACTGTGAAAGTTATCATAAGTGATAACGGGCCGGGAATTCCTACCACTGAACTTGAATCAGTTTTTGATAAATTTATCCAAAGCAGTAAAACTGATACCAAGGCGGGCGGCACTGGGCTGGGACTTGCAATTTGCAAAGAAATAATTGATAACCATCAGGGTAAAATCTGGGCAGAAAATAATCAAAATGGCGGTGCCACATTCTGTTTTATTCTCCCTGAAAATCCCCTTGATGATTATTCACATCACAAAAAACCTGAATCAATTACTCAATCAACATCGCCTTGATAAAAGCACTGTTAGATAAATGTGCTTAAATTCTCACAAAATAGGGCAAAACAACTAAACCAACACCCACTATTACAAGTACATACAAATCCGATATAAAATATGGAAAGATAAATAATGCTATACCAACCATCAAAGGCACAATTGCCTTTTGTTTCTTTCCATAAACAAAGAAACCCAAGCCTATTGCTCCAAATACTACTCCCCAAAGAAGCTGTGCGGTGCTATCCACTTAAAAAAACCTCCTGCTTTTCATCAAGTCTACTCGTGTTTTTTAGAAAAACCGGAAACCCATTTATGGACAAAAAAACCTGCATAAATCGATAACACCACAAGACCGGCTTCAGTAATTTTCAACCCCGCTCCAGCAATTGCAGGACCAGGGCAATAACCGCTCATTCCCCAACCTATTCCAAAAATTGCAGCACCCAATAACAAAGAGCGATCGATCACGGTTTTCTGAGAAATATGGAAACCAGTTTCCAAAATTGGCTGAGATCGTTTAATAATCAATCTGAAACTAGTCAAGGTTATCGTCAACGCTCCTATCATAACGAGAGCCAAACTAGGATCCCATTTACCAGTAATATCGAGAAAGCCAATAACTTTGTTCGGATTAATCATTTGTGATAAAGACAAACCCAAACCAAAAAAAATACCGCAAACCAAGGCTATTATATTCCTGGCCATCAAATAGCTCCCAACCCATGCCGTACAATAAATACTGTTAACATGCCAGTTGCCATAAACATTAATGTCGCCAAAATGGAGCGCTTTGACAAAATAGCTATCCCGCAAATTCCATGACCACTGGTGCAACCGCTACCCATTCGGGTACCAAAACCAACAAGAAAACCACCTGGAATCAAAAGCCATGACGGATAACCCTGACGTGGATTAAAAACATCAGGATTGATCATCTGAAAACCAGTCGCCCCTAGAATCAGTCCGGCAAGAAAAGCAATCCGCCAAAATTTCTCTGGTTTGGGTGATAAAAAAACCCCGTTCATAATGCCACTTATCCCGGCAACTCTGCCATTAAGCAATAATAGTAATGTCGCGCTCAGGCCTATTAACAT
>JALXCS010000178.1 GCA_026990815.1 Methylomonas sp.
AAGCGTTTAATCAGCGAACGATAACGATCAACATCTTTATTTTTTAGATAATCCAGCAATTTACGGCGCTGATTAACCATCCGCAACAGACCGCGACGTGAATGATTATCTTTTTTATGTTCTGCAAAATGTGGCGCTAAATGAGTAATATGGGCTGTCAAAAGTGCTACCTGCACTTCTGGTGAACCGGTATCGGATTCAGATAAACGATATTCCTCGATAACCGCCTGTTTTTGTTCAGTTGTAAATGGCATTTAATAATCCCCTATATTTAAAGAAATGTAAAAATAAATTCAGATAATTATTTATCTGATACGGCTCCAGAATTTCCGCGATAGGGTGCAGAAATTTTGACTTCATTATGACTTATGAATGTAAATGATACAGTTTTTTTGGGGCAAGTTTACCACCCATAATCATTTCACCCAAGCCTAAAAAAACTTGTTTTGAATAAATGCGGACCATGCCTTCAGTTGATTCATCAATTTGGAGCGACTGGCCCTGCCTTATCACTTGCGCCTGCTGTTCTGTAAGATTAATTATGGGCATCGAAATTAACGGTTCATCGACGGCAATTAAAATTTCTCGCTGCTGTTCACCAGACATTTCTTGCAATTGCTCAATGGTATAGCATTGCTCTATTGCAAAATTGCCAACTGCAAGACGCCTTAGTTTGGTCACACTACCCCCACAACCCAGGACATCACCAATATCCTCCGCTAATGACCGGATATAAGTTCCTTTTGAACAGCGCACATCAACTGTTAATCGGTTCTGCTGATAATCAATAAATTGCAATTCATAAATAGTAATAAGCCTTGGCTTTCTTACTACGGTTTTACCTTCTCTCGCCAATTCGTATAATTTTTTACCATTATACTTTAATGCCGAGTACATTGGCGGAACCTGTTCATAACTGCCAACAAAATCATTCAGACAATTGTTTAATTGTCCCTGAGTGAATTCCGGAACTAATTTTTCCTGTATTACCACCCCTTCCGCATCACCGGTATCAGTAACAACACCCAGTTGTATTTCTACTTGATAACGTTTGCTTTCATTAAGTAAATAAGCTGAAGTTTTGGTTGCTTCCCCCAGACAAACTGGTAACAAACCACTTGCCTGAGGATCCAGACTACCCGTGTGACCGGCTTTTTTAGCATTAAACAAACGTTTTACTTCCTGCAAAGCACGATTCGATGATACACCCAAACGTTTATCCAACAATAAAATGCCATGAATATCACAGCCAAACTTAGCCCTGGCCAAACTTAGTCCTTATCGGCAACATCCGAATCTTCTTGATCCTCGCGCAGAAGCTTTGCCACCCGCATGCCAATATCAAAGGAATCATCATAAAAAAAACGTAGTTCCGGAATATGTCGTAATCGCATAGTGGTGGCCAGCTGAGTACGTATCATTGGTGCGGATTCGTTTAGCCACATCACATTATCCAATTTTCCTTGCTCATCGGCATTAAGCACGGTGATATAAACCTTGGCAACAGCCAGATCCTTGCTGACTTTAACCTCATTGACAGTAATAAAGCCCAAACGCGAATCTTTAATTCCACGCTGCAGAATCAACGCAAGTTCTTTCTGAATTTGCGACGAAACCCTGGCGCTTCGACTAAATTCTCTGGCCATAAACTTTATAATTCTCGTTTAACTTCAACTCGCTCAAACACCTCAATTTGATCGCCAACCTTAACATCATTGTAATTTTTTACGCCAATGCCGCACTCCATACCCATTTTAACTTCTGCAACATCATCCTTAAAGCGACGAAGCGACTCAAGTTGACCCTCATATATTACAACATTGTCACGCAATACCCGGATAGGTAAATTCCTTTTCACAATACCTTCAATCACCATACATCCAGCAATAGCGCCAAATTTTGGTGAACGGAAAACATCTCGAACTTCAGCCAGGCCAACAATCTGTTCTTTAATGTCAGGTTGCAGCATACCCGAAATTGACTTTTTAACTTCATCAATAGCGTCATAAATGACACTGTAATAATGCAAATCAATATCCTTTTCTTCAATCAGTTTTCGAGCCGTTGCATCAGCACGAACATTAAAACCGATGATAATGGCATTTGAAGCCAGGGCCAGGTTAGCATCACCTTCATTAATTCCACCAACACCACCATAAACGACTTTTACCTGAACTTCATCATTGGAAAGCTTGATCAATGAATCCCGCAAAGCCTCCAAACTACCACGAACATCAGTTTTAATGACCAGGTTTAAGGTGGCCACTTCGCCTGCTGACATTTTTGAGAAGACCTCATCTAGCTTGGTCGCCTGTTGGGCTGCAATTTGGCTGGAACGGCTTCTTTCTGCACGATGTTCCGCCAGCTCACGAGCTGTTCGTTCATTTTGTACGACAACAAAATCTTCACCAGCATCTGGGGTACCAGAAAGACCAACCAGTTCTACTGGAGAACTCGGGCCAGCAGTATTAACTGCCTGGGCATTTTCATTATACATCACTCGAACACGCCCGAACTCTTTGCCACATAATACAATATCGGATTTATTCAAGGTACCACGTTGCACCAAAACTGTTGCCACTGGCCCTCTTCCTTTGTCCAAACGTGATTCAATAACGATACCAGATGCAGCTCCCCTGTCAGGCGTTTTCAACTCCAGAATTTCCGCTTGCAAAATCAAGGCTTCAATCAGATCATCAATGCCTTCTCCTGTTTTAGCGGATACCTTAAGGAACTGAACATCACCACCCCATTCTTCCGGAACAACATCTATTGCAGCCAACTCTTGCATAACCTTATCGGGATTAGCTTCTGGCTTGTCAATTTTATTGATTGCGACAATCATTGGTACTTCAGCAGCACGAGCATGCTCTACTGCCTCTTTAGTTTGAGGCATAACACCATCATCAGCGGCTACAACGACAATCACAATATCAGTCACCTGGGCACCACGAGCACGCATTGCTGTAAATGCCGCATGCCCCGGAGTATCGAGAAATGTTACAGAACCATGATCAGTAACAACTTTATAGGCTCCAATGTGCTGGGTTATACCACCCGCCTCTCCAGCTGCAACTCTGGTTTCTCGGATATAATCAAGCAATGATGTCTTGCCGTGATCAACATGGCCCATTATCGTAATAATAGGCGCCCTTGGCTTGGCCTCATAATCACCTTCCTGTAATTTAGACAGGATTTCTGATTCCAGATCATCATCACTCTGAGCAATAGCCTTGTGCCCAAGCTCTTCTACCAAAATGATTGCCGTTTCCTGATCAACGCTTTGATTGATCGTTGCCATAATACCAAGCTTCATGAGATGTTTGATAATCTCCGCCGCTTTTATACTCAACTTTTGAGCTAGGTCTGAAACAATAATGCTCTCAGGAATAGCAATCTCTTTAGTTATTGGAGCAACGGGCTTCTCAAACTGATGTTTACTATCAGTTTTTATGACTCTTCCCGTAGCCGCACCTCTTAACTTTTTCTTTTTCCCTTTGCGGGATTGATCTGCTCCGGAAGATGCTTTTTTATGGAGTGTTTTTTGCTTTGACTCGGCCTGTTTTTTTACTTTCTCAGCATTTCTTTCAATTGCAGCAACTCGATTGGCTTCTGCCTCCTTGGCTTTTCGTTCAGCTTCGACTGCCTCACGCTGTTTTCTTTCACGCTCAATCCTTTCTTGCTCTTCAGCAGTACGCTTTTGTTTTAATTGTTCTTCTTTTTCCGCCTGTTCAGCTCGTAATTTTTCTTCGGCAAGCCGTTTCTCCTCTTCACGCTTCTCCCTGACAAGTCGTTCCTCAGCTATTTGCTTTTGCTGCTCTTCCAGTGCTTTTTTTGCCTGCTCAAGCTCTTTAATTTCTTCCGCCTGTGCCGACTCGCTACGTTTAATATAGGTTCTTTTTTTACGAACTTCTACACTAACCGTTTTTGTTGCTTGGCCTGGACTTTTCGATTGTCTAAGCTCATTAACAGTCCGCCGTTTCAAAGTGACGCGTTTGGGTGCGGCGTCGGCTTCTTCCGCAGAGGTCTTTCCATGTCGTTGGCGAAGATGTGTTAACAATTTTAACTTTTCTTCTTCACTAATAACATCGTCAGCTGCGTGGGCTGTAATATCTGCTGCCTTTAGCTGTTCCAATAACTTATCCAACGGAATGTTGACCATTTCCGATAATTCTTGCACTGTTTTGTTGCTCATACCCCACCTACCCTTCAACTGTACCGTCGTTTTGTTCGGCAAACCACGGCTCACGAGCTTTCAAAATTAACTGGGCCGCTCGTTCTTCATCCATTCCCGTAAAATCCAAAATATCATCCACTGCCTGCTCGGCCAAATCCTCCATGGTAATAATACCCTGACTTGCCATTTCTAAAGCCAACTCTTTTGTCATACCTTCCATTTCCAGAAGATCCTGCGCGGGTTCGGCCGATTCTATTTTTTCTTCTGTTGAAATTGCACTGATTAACAAGGCATCTTTTGCCCTGTTTTTTAACTCTTCGATCAGTTCTTCATCAAACTCGCCAATCTGCAACATTTCACTGATCGGTACATAGGCCAACTCCTCAATTGTACTGAATCCAACATCGGCCAGAATACCTGCAATTTCTTCGTCAACGTCTAACTGCTCCTTGAAAAGTTGCTTGATTTTCTCCAATTCAGCTTCACTTTCCTGCTCTGCTTTTGCCGCATCAAGAACATTCAACTCCCAGCCCGTCAGCTCCGAAGCCAAACGAACATTCTGACCGCCTCTACCAATAGCCTGGGACAGACTTTCCGTTGACACCCCAACATCCATATAATGTTTATCTTCATCAACAACAATTGATTCTACATCTGCTGGCGACATAGCATTAATTACGAACTGGGCTTCGTTTTCATTCCAAAGAATGATATCGACCCGTTCGCCATTTAACTCATTGGATACTGATTGCACCCTGGAACCACGCATGCCAACACAAGCACCAACCGGGTCCAACCTAGGATCATTACTTTTCACGGCAATTTTAGCTCTTGAGCCAGGATCCCTTGCAGCACTTAACACATCAATTAATCCTTCCCCCACTTCGGGCACTTCAAGCCGAAATAATGCCAATAATAATTCTGGCGCAGTACGGCTTACAAATAGCTGAGGACCTCTAACCTCAGACCTGACATCTTTTAAATAACCCCGTATCCTATCGCCTATTCTGACTGACTCTCCGGGTATCATTTCTTCCCGCGGAATTAACGCCTCAACATTCCCACCCAAGTCTAAAAACACATTACCTTTTTCGATGCGTTTAACCACCCCGGCAATCAGATCACCCACTCTGTCTTCATAGGCCTCAACAATTTTTTTGCGCTCAGCCTGCCGAATCTTTTGTATAATGACCTGTTTGGCAGATTGCGCACCAATCCGGCCAAAATCAACTGATTCAATAAGTTCTTCTATAAAATCTCCAACCTGAATATCCGGATCTTTGTTTTTTGCATCTTCCAGTAAAACCTGGGAATCTGGGAATTCTAAACCATTTTCAAACTCATCATTCGGCTCAACCACCACCCAACGCCGAAAAGTTTCATATTCGCCTGTTTTTCTGTCAATACTGACCCGAACCAATATAGGCTTCTTATCCAGTTTTATCGTTGCTGCTTCTAATGCCGACTCTACCGCCTGAAAAACGATTTCTTTTTCGATATCTTTTTCATTGGAAAAAACATCAACCATCAACAAAATATCTTTACCTTTTTTTGGCATCGCGCCCTCCACCTTCAATATCGTACTCGGATCCCAGATTCGCCTTGATTATTGACTGAAATGGAATATCAAATATCTGACCATCAACATCCAACTGGATGTTTTCCCCATTAACAGCCAGAATCTTGCCCATCATTTTTCTGCGATTATTAACCGGTTTATATAAATTAATCTTAACTATGCTTCCAATATACTGCTCAAACTGCTTCAGCTTAAAAACTGGTCTCTCCAAACCTGGCGATGAAACTTCAAGATTATAATTGCCCTGGATGGGGTCTTCTACATCAAGGACCCCACTAATTTGATGACTGACTTTAGAACAGTCATCGATATCGATACCCTGCTCTCGGTCAATATAAACCCTTAACAATCCATTTTTTGGATGGGGATTATATTCAATACCGACACATTCATATCCTAAACCTTCAACAATTGGTTCTATTAGTTTCACCAAATGATCAGGAGCTTGTTTCATTTTTCGTCACCAGCGAGCACGCAAAAAAAAAGAGCCATAGGCCCTTCCAGAAAAATACTTTTATAAAGTACAACTAATACTATTATTTTTCTGGCCATCGTTTCTTGATTGGTGAATAAAAAACCATCCCACCAAAAATTTTAACGGCCTAAAAACACAAAAACCCCAAACCGGGGTTATTATTATTTGGTTGCGGGGGCAGGATTTGAACCTACGACCTTCGGGTTATGAGCCCGACGAGCTACCAAGCTGCTCCACCCCGCGATTGATCCATACTATTATAAGGGTATTTCAAAATTAATCAATCACTTTTTAAAGCATATTCCCATACTCCATGGCCAATAAAATACCTCCAGCCATGATTCCGGCAACAATATCATCAGCCATAATTCCTACCCCTCCAGATACCTGTTGATCAAGCCAGTTAATTGGCCACGGTTTAACAATATCAAAAAAACGAAACAACACAAAACCCAGCACAACAGATGTCCAGGAAAAAGACACAAAGCACATTGTCACAAAATAGCCCGCCACCTCATCCCATACAATGCCTGAAAAATCATGAATACCTAACCTGTTTGCAGCAATTGAGCAAATCCAGATACCTAATAGACAAACTAACAAAGTAACCCCTAAAAAAACTGCAAATCCGGCTTTAATTAAAAACCAATACAATGGCACAGCCAGTAAAGTTCCCATCGTGCCGGGCGCATATTTTGCCAACCCAGAACCAAAACCAAAAGCTAACAACATGACTGGATCAGTCAAAATCTGCCTGGGAGACATTTGAGTCTTGCCTAGTGAAGTATTAAGAAAAATGTTCAAACCCATAACGACTGACCTCTTCAGTTACTCCAGCTTTATTGATTCGCAACCCCAAACTTGAGTCAATTTCCCCGATACAGCTACCCTGGATATCAAGACTTGATATTCTTTGAGGACTAACGGTAAAACATAATTCGTAATCATCACCAACACTTAGCGGCATTTGCCAATCCCCTGTTTGTGCAATATATTTATTAACGACATCCGAGAAAGGAATCTGCTCCCAGTTTATATTAGCGCCCACCCCGCTTGCCTCCAAAATATGCATAAGATCCGCTAACAAGCCATCAGAAATATCAATACAGGAATTGGCATACTGGCGAATTTTAATTCCTTCATTTATTCTAGGAACAGGGTGCATTAATCGGCTTATCGGTTGCTCTGCCTCTATCCCTGCGTCATACTCACCGTTTAGAATTTTTAGTCCAAGACCAGCATCTCCAATATTATGAGTCACATAAATATAGTCACCCACTTTTGCAGTTGATCGTTTTAAAGCATGGCCTGCAGGCACTAAGCCCATCGCCTGTAGAGTTAAAGTTAAAGGCCCTTTTGTTGTATCACCGCCAATTAAATCAACACCAAAATCTTTTGCCCATTTAATGAAAGCAGTTGCAAATTTCTCCAGCCAACCCGCTTCGATCTTTGGCATCGTCAACGCCATAGACACCGCAATCGGGTCAGCTCCCATACTCGCCAAATCACTTAAATTAACTGCCAACAACTTATACGCCAAATCTTCGGGCGCAACATCCAAAAAAAAATGCACACCTTCTACCATGGTATCCATGGTCATGGCCAATTCATATCCTTCAGGCACAGCAAGCAGTGCGCAGTCGTCACCAACTCCTAATTTTACTTGAGAATTTAGAGTTTCCTGGCCCGCAAAAAAACGATCAATTATTGTAAATTCTGAAAAAGACAATGCCTTTCACCCATTTTGCTGCTTGCTTTTCATACCAATCTCGACAGCACGACTTTTCCCAGCAATTTTATCCAAAATTCCGTTGATATATTTGTGACTGCCTTCGGCTCCAAAACATTTTGCAAGATCAATGCTTTCATTGAGAATCACCCGGTAAGGAATGTCTGGACGTTTGAGTAATTCGTAGACACCTATTCTTAAGACTGCACGCTCTACCAGATTGATTTTTTCCAGTGGCCGATCAATAAACTCCGACAGCGCAGCATCAATTTCATTGAGTTGCTCCGGAATTCCGTGAATCAACTCAAAAAAATAATTTTTCTGGGCATTTTTTAATCTGTCTTCTTCAATGAACTGATGCTCTATCGCACTAAGATTTTGCCCCGTAACTTGCCATTGATACAACGCTTGAACCGCACACTTCCTTGCTTTGGTTTTAGCCTGACTCATTCAGCTTCCAAATTGTTGAATAAACTTACCATTTCAATTGCCGACAGCGCCGCCTCGGCACCTTTATTGCCCGCTTTGGTGCCTGCTCTTTCAATGGCCTGTTCAATAGTATCAACTGTCAACACCCCGAAACTAACAGGAACATCATATTTTAAAGATATACCAGCAATACCTTTTACACATTCTCCAGCGACATATTCAAAATGCGGCGTCCCCCCCCGTATCACCGCCCCAAGAGCAATAATCGCGTCATATTTTTTTGATACAGCAACGCGCTGAACAACCATTGGTAATTCAAATGCCCCGGGCGCTCTGACAATATCAATATTCCCTTTGTTGGCTCCATGCCTAAGCAATGCATCAACAGCACCATTTTCCAATTGCTCAACGATAAAACTATTAAAGCGAGATGCGACAATAGCAAAAGTACTTCCTTGCACTAAAAAATCACCTTCGTAAGTATTGATAACAGCCATTATTTTTTTTAAACCTGATTAAAAAAGTTAAAACTGGTTGTCATTATACGCTACCAGCTTACAGATTAAGATTTCTTCAAAAAAATTCTATGTTATGCTTTTTGAATCAGAACCATAATTGTTTTTCAATCAATGGAAACCAGCAAACCAAACGTTTACAAAGACCAGTCACCTGATTCAGCGATAACACATGACGACCCTCTACTTCTTGCCCTGCTTGCAATCTGCGAACTCTACAATTGTCCTCAATCTGTTGATTTTTTAATATCCGGCTTACCCATAGACAACTCCAAACTCTCTCCTGAATTATTCATTAGAGCTGCCGAGCGCGCAGGATTGTCAGCATCACTTATTAAAAGACCGCTAGACCAAATTACCAACCTGGTACTTCCGGCTATCCTGATTCTTAACAACCAACAGACTTGTATTTTGACCAAAAAGGAAAAACACCAGTTTCATGTCATCTTACCTGAAAGTCACATGGGAAAAAAAACCATCAATTCTGAAGAATTGCAAAAAAACTATTCCGGCTATACCTTTTTTGTACAACCTCAGTTTCAATTTGACGATTCCTTGGTGCTAGAACAAGCCGCCACTCCAAAACACTGGTTCTGGGACGTTATTTTCCAGTCCTGGCCTATTTACAGCGAAGTTTTTATAGCTTCATTTTTGATTAATCTTTTTGCGCTTGCATCACCATTGTTCATTATGAACGTTTATGACCGGGTTGTTCCAAACCATGCAATCGAAACACTTTGGGTGTTAGCCGCTGGGGTTTTTATAGTTTTTTCATTTGATTTGTTAATGAAAATACTTCGTGGTTATTTTATTGATGCCGCAGGAAAACAAGCCGACATTATATTATCATCGACGATCTTTGAAAAAATACTCGGTATTCGTTTGGCTGTCAAACCTGCTTCCACAGGGGCATTCGCCAATAATCTGCATGAATTTGAATCATTTCGAGATTTTTTAACCTCTGCTACTCTCGCCACATTAGTAGATCTGCCCTTTTTAATTTTATTTCTTTCTATTATCTGGCTGATTGGAGGTAGCTTGGTTACTATTCCGATTGCAGCAATCCCGCTAGCTCTAACAACTGGAATTGTCATTCAAAAACCTTTAAAGAACACCATTCAAAAACTATTCAATTTGTCTGCAGCCAAAAGCGCCACTCTAATCGAAGCACTTGGCAATATGGAACCTATCAAATCCGTCAACGCCGAAGGGCAATTACAAAAACAGTGGGAAGATACCATTGGAGAAATCGGCAAACTTGGTATGAAATCACGGTTTTTAGCCTCAATTGCTATTCACGTTTCGGTTTTTTTCCAGCAAATTGCTTCAATCAGCGTAGTGATTTTTGGCGTATATAAAATTGCCAATGGCGAACTGACCACAGGCGGACTAATCGCCTGCACTATTTTGACAGGCAGGTCCCTAGCCCCAATGTCCCAGATTGCTTCACTTCTGACTCGATACCACCAGGCCAAAGCGTCATTAAATTCATTAAATGAACTCATGAATCTTCCCAGTGAAAAAAACGATAAAAAGCCTTTTACACGCCCAGATTTAATTGGGAACATAGAATTTAAAAACGTTTCCTTCAGTTACCCCGACCAACCCCTGAAAGCACTCGACCAGGTTTCCTTCAAAATAAAAGCCGGTGAAAAAATAGCTATCTTGGGACGTATTGGCTCAGGAAAAAGTACCATAGAAAAATTGATCCTGGCATTATATGAGCCTCAACAAGGATCAATCCTCATTGACGGTACCGAGATTAAACAAATCTACCCGACAACTCTCAGACGGCAGATTGGATATGTGCCACAAGATATTTCACTGATGCGAGGCACGATTTACGACAACATTGTTTTCGGAGCCAAACATGCCGATGAACATAAAGTGGCCACAGCCTCAGAAATTTCGGGAGTTAAAGATTTCACTGCCCAGAATCCGCTTGGGCTAAATTTACAGGTAGGCGAAAGAGGTGCAGCGTTATCAGGTGGACAAAAACAAAGTATTGCTATCGCCAGAGCATTATTACATCATCCGCCTGTGTATATTCTGGATGAACCCACCAATGCTATGGACAGTCGTAGCGAGGAAACTTTTAAACAACGCTTTTCAAGACATTTGCAAACGAATCAAACGCTCATTTTAATAACTCACCGCGCATCACTACTAACACTTGTAGACAGAATCATCGTTCTTGAAAGCGGCAAAATAGTAGCTGATGGCGCTAAACAGCAAGTCCTTGACGCATTAAAACACGGAAGAATAACTGCATCCACCTAAAATTTGTCGCCATGCTCAAAAAAATCATCCAATTAAATGCCAGAAAACGGATTCAGGAACATGACCGGGCTTTTATTTCCAACGTCCATGATTCCAGTTTCTATGTCGTACCATTAAAAACTCATATTATTTTGTGGATCAGCTTTATTTTTGTCGTTATTGCTTTGGTTTGGGCAAATTACGCAAAACTTGATGAAGTTACCCACGGCAGTGGCAAAATCATCCCTTCCAGCCAAATCCAGGTCATTCAAAATCTTGAAGGTGGTATTCTTGCAGAAATAATGATCAAAGAAGGCGATCTGGTCAAAAAAGGCCAGCCACTACTGCGACTTGACGATATTCGCTTTGCTTCGTCTCTCAATGAAAGTCAGGTCGACTACTATGAACTACTTGCCAATATTGCCAGGCTTACTGCAGAAGCCTACCAACAACCATTAACAATACCGGAAGAAGTCGCCAATAAATTCCCTGAACTTGCTAAAAATACTAAATCACTTTATCAATCTGAAATTTCTGAACTTAACGCCAATATTGAGGCACTACAACATCAATTAGCCCAAAAACGGCAAGAGTTATTAGAACTTAAAGCAAAAAAAAACCGGATTTCAAGAAGCTACAGCCTTCTCAACAAAGAATTAAAAATGTCTGAACCTCTAGTTGCGCAAGGAGCAATGTCGGAAGTAGAAATTTTGCGCTTGCGCAGAAATGCAAATGATCTTTATGGTGAATTAACCTCTACCAAATTGGCTATGCCAAGAATCCAGTCGGCCATTAATGAAGCAAAACAAAAAATCAAAGAACAAAAAGCCCACTTTCAAACCAAAGCGTTTGAAGAACTGAATAAAAATAAAGCTGAACTCAAAAAAGCCTCAGAAAGTAACCTGGCATTAAAAGACCGAGTTAATAGAACATTAGTTATCTCACCGGTAATAGGGGTTGTCAAACAATTAAAAATCAACACCATTGGAGGCGTCATCCAACCAGGAATGGATTTACTGGAAATTGTTCCGGTTGAAGACCAGTTAGTGATTGAAGCTAAAATTCGTCCGACTGACATTGCGTTTCTTCACCCTGGTCAAAAAGCGATGATAAAACTAACTGCTTATGATTTCTCCATTTATGGCGGCTTACCTGCAACTTTAGAACATATTAGCGCTGACAGCATAATTGATGAAAATGACAGACAAAGCTATTTCTTGATTCGTTTACGTACCGAAAAAAACTATTTGCAAAAAAATGGAGATAAACTAGAAATAATTGCGGGAATGACCGCAGATATTGACATCTTAACTGGAAAAAAATCAGTACTGGACTATATATTAAAGCCAATACTTAAAGCAAAAGCGAATGCCCTGACAGAACGATAGCTGATTTTTGTTTCCAATAATATGAGCAATATTTTTATTTTCACAAAAAACCCGCGCCTGTTAAAAAAATGGAAAAATACGCTGAGTGACTCCTATTCAGTTCAATACACAACTGATGTTTTTGATATCCCTGCCGATATTAAACCTGAATCGCTCATTATCCTCGATGCATCATTTTTTATTGAAAATACCATTGATTTTAGCTATTTAGAAAAATTTCCCGCCAAAGTACTAATTATGGGAGATCAATATCCTGAAAATTTACAAATTCAGGCCATTGCATCAGGGGCTTCCGGTTATTGTGATAATGATTATTCTGACACGTTGCTTCACAAAGCCGTTACAAGTGTTATGAATGGCGAAATATGGCTGCAACGACATTTGCTCCCAAAAGTGATTGGAGCCTTTGGCAAAATCCCAAAAAACAATATCAATGAGGAAAAAAAGTATGAAAAATTATTGAAAGAACTATCCAACAGGGAACTAGACGTCGCGAAAATGATCGGCGATGGAAAAACCAATAAAGTAATTGCTTCTTCGTTAGACATATCAGAACGAACAGTAAAAGCCCACCTAACTTCAATTTATAAAAAACTTCGCATTCCCGACCGGCTTCATCTAGCGATTTCTATTTCTGAAATTAATTCCAATCAGAACAGCGCTTAAACAACTGATACATCAGAAACTTGTGATATTCTATTGAATTCCAATATAATATCAATAACAGGGTGAATTTTCATTTTACCGCCAAGCATTTTAAACACTCTAACCTCATAAAAAATAGAGATAATCATGCGTGCATCACATTTTTATACCATAAGTTGCTTCGCTGCCAGCATAAGCTTTTCTGCATGTATTTTTGCCCAAAATCTACAAGAAGCAGTGCAGCTGACCATTGATGAAAACCCACAAATTCAACGCGCCAGATCTGAACGACTGGCTGTTGAACAAGAAATCAGTCAAGCAAAATCCAGTTATTTTCCTTCCATTGATCTTCATGCCGGTTACGGTTTCGAAAGAAGCAATAACCCTGTAACACGGCGGGGCAATCCTGATGGAAAAAAAAGAAACGTCGATTATGATCGCACTGAACTTTCTGCCAGTTTAAGACAAATGCTGTTTGATGGCTTTGCCACACCCAGCGAAGTAAAACGACATAAGGCCAGAACAGATGCTCGTGCCTATAACGTTTTTGGACAAACCGAAATTACTGCCCTCGATGCAGTAGAAGCTTATCTTAATGTATTACGTCGCATGGATTTACTACAACTCGCCAAAGAAAATCTGGAAATCCACCAACGCACCAACGATCAAATTATGTTACGGGCTGAACGAGGTGTTGGAAAGAAAGCCGATGCCCAACAGTCCCTAGGACGTTTAGCTTTGGCAGAAAGCAATGTAAAATCCGAAGAAGGAAATCTATACGATACTGAAACAGCTTTCCAGCGGGTTATCGGAGTCCTACCCAAAAATCTGGATCCAGCACCCGACCCTATTGATAGTATACCGGAAAGTGTCGATGCTGCAATTGAAGAGGCAATTGCCAATCATCCCATTTTGAAATCTGCTAACTCTGACATTGAATCTGCTTTTGCTCAACACAAAACTGCGGCTTCAAGTTATTATCCAAGAGTTGATTTTGAAGCTGGTTATTCCTGGAATAATAATCTGGATGGTGTCCCCGACAAAAACGAGGATCTCACCGCCATGGTCAGAATGGAATGGAATGTTTTTAATGGCGGCAAGGATATTGCCAGACGCAACGAAACCGCACACCGCATTACTGAGGCAAAAAATATTCGGGATAATACTTACCGACAAGTAGTTGAAAGTATGAGATTATCCTGGACCGCTTATCAGACCGTCAAAAACCAGATGATTTTTTTCAAGCGCCATAGTGATGCCAGCATCAAAACCCATCAGGCCTACCAAAAACAATTTAACATTGGCCAGCGTACTTTGCTGGATTTACTTGATTCCGCCAATGAAATGTATTTGGCAAAAAGTGCTTACGTCAATGCTCTGTACGACCAGCAGTTCGCCATGTACCGTATTTTGACCAGTAAAGGTATGCTGAATCAATTTCTGGGCACGAAATTGCCTGAAGAAACCATGCCCATTGAAAACTAGTTCTCTGGATGGAATTCAACACTCTATACAGAAATAGTTATTTATTAAGACCTGAATTATTCAGAAGTTCCTTTTTGCTCAACAGCTATCCTGCCTTCTGCAATTTTTAGGCTGGCAATACCGTGTAGCATTTGAAGTAATTCCTTTCCTGCCATTTCATAGCGCCAACCTTTTAACAACGTGCAACTTGGGTCATCAAACAATAGCTTTTCGATATCCTTTCGAGTTGCAAGGATTGAGGGACTCAAGAAATTTTGATCTGCGCGAACACGAACAATAGCACCCAAAACGTCAATTACTGCCTCTTGTTGTGGTGTTTTTTTAGCAGGCTTGCCATTTTCATGCAATTTTATCGGTGCTTGATCTTGTGCCTGTTTTATAAGATCACATAATTGCCTGCCATGTTGTTTGGCGGTACGCATATTCATATTTCTGACTTTAAAAAAATCAGGCATTGTTGTAGGTTGCAATCGCGCGATATCCACCAATAAATCATCTTTTAACAACCAACCTCTCGGTTTATTTTCCCGTTTTGCAGTTTTTTCCCGCCATTCAGCCAAATGCTGAAGAACTGATAGCTGCTTCCCTGTTAATTTATTTTTGCCTCGGATTTTTAGCCAGGCGTTTTGCACCGGAATATCATACAAATCTGGCTGTGAAAGCTTGTCAAAATCTTCTTTTAGCCAATCAGATCTTCCCATCTGTGCTAATTTTTGAACCATAATCTGGTAAATTTTGGCCAGATAAATTACATCTTCCGCCGCATATTTAAGCTGCTCATCACTTAAAGGGCGAATGCTCCAATCAGTTCTGGTATGCGCCTTGTCAAGATTGATGTTCAAATAAGTTGATACCAGCATCGCGTAACCAGGATTATCCTGAATGCCTAGAACAGGGGCTGCGAGTTGAGTATCAAATACCGGCTCAAGAATTTTTCCGGTTAAATGATAAAAAATCTCAAAATCTTGCTGACAGGAATGTAAAACCTTAACAATGTCATCACTGTCCAGCACCTCAAAAAGCATTTCTAAAGAAGGTAGCACCAAAGGATCGACACAAGCAACCCATTCCAAAGTTGCTATTTGTAAAAGGCAAAACTTAGGGTAATAGGTTTTTTCCCGAAGAAATTCTGTATCAAGAGCCAGCCATTTTTCCTGTTGGATTTTTCTACATAATTGGTCTAGTTTTTTTGGTGTATCGATATATTGAATGGATTGCATAAATTACATAAAAGCTTAATGATTGAATGGTAAAATCAGTACCTGATTGCTTTGTACATAACAAAAATTTGTGTAATGGAGGTGAGTGATTGAAATAACAAAACCTTCTATCGCAGGGATGCGATAGAGAGCTACACGGATGTATCTATGCGTGCCTTTCTATTTCAATCACTCACCTCTTTAACATCCAAAGTGGTTAATTTTTTGTCATGCACAAAAACCTGATTGTTAAAAAATACCAATATGAAATATATTATTATCCCAGTAACACCTTACCAACAAAACTGTTCTTTACTGATTTGTAAAAAAACCAACAAAGCTGCCTTGGTGGATCCAGGAGGAGACCTGGATTTAATTTTGGCTGCACTGGATAAGGAACAGGCCGAACTTGAGAAAATATTTCTTACCCACGGCCATCTCGACCATGTTGGCGCCACACCGGAATTAACTTCGATGTTTTCTGTACCCGTCGAAGGCCCTCATCATGAGGATCAATTCTGGCTAGAGGCACTTCCTTCTCAATGCGCCTCTTTTGGCTTTCCTGTAGTAGAGGCGTTCACACCTGACTGTTGGCTAAAAGAAGGCGATAAAGTTGAATTTGGAGAAATCAAGCTTGATGTCATCCACTGCCCCGGCCACACACCGGGCCATATCATTTTCTTTAATCCGCAAGAAAAACTGGCATGGGTTGGCGATGTACTCTTTAAAGGCTCTATTGGGCGCACAGACTTCCCAAAAGGCGATTTCCATACATTAATTCATTCCATCAAGGATAAATTATGGCCGCTAGGCGAACAAATTGCTTTTATACCTGGCCACGGACCAATGTCAACTTTTGGCGAGGAAATGCTCACCAACCCTTTTGTGGCTGGCCGGTGATTTTTTCCTTCTGTGCTTTTTTCCAGACCTTTTTTTTAAACGCTGAATGCCTAATTGTTTCTGGTTTATAGTGACTTTTTTCAAATGCTGCAAAAGTTCTGTCGGCATTCCATTTGGTAATTGGACCAGGGTATATTGATCCCGGATATCGATACGTCCGATCTGGCGCCACTCAACACCTGACTCTTCAACCAACACTTGTTTTAACATTTCGACTGAAATTCTATGTTCTTTTCCAATTTCAATACGGTACCAAAACATTCGGATATTTTGTAAAGCACAAGCCTGATTACGCTCAATTTTAAATTTTTTTTCTTCTTCTGCTTTGTAAAACAACTCCTGCAGCAAAAAATTTAGCGCCGCTGCACCAACAATAGGGTCAATATCCAATTTCGACAATATGGTCTTCTGCGAAACAATATATTCAGTTAAATCTTTATCTTTGACTACTTTCCTTATTCTGTCCTCCAACAATTTCTGAAACTGAATATCTTTTTTCATGTTGTTATTCTTGCCTACCAACTACAGTGCATTCATATGAATTTCAACATAAGCTTCATCACGCAATCGTCTCAACCAAAGTTCAGTTTCCTCTTCAATTTTCCGTTTTCTGATTTCTTCCCTGACCTGGTTTCTTTTAAATTCTTCGCTATTATCCTTTTCCTTACGGTCAAGAACCTGAATAATATGCCAGCCAAACTGGGTTTGCACTGGATCACTAATTTCATTAATGGCCAAAGCATTCATTGATTTTTCAAAAGGAGGCACTAAAGCTCCTGGTTCAACCCAACCCAAATCACCGCCTTTCAAAGCGGTTACGGTATCGTCAGAATTGGATTTAGCCAAAGTCTCAAAACTTTCACCATTGGCAATTCTATCCTTGATATCGAGCAATCGTCTTTTTGCCTCAGCATCATTGATCAGCTCATCAGTTTTTATCAAAATATGGCGTGCCTTGGTTTGGGTGATGATATGAACATCATCACTTAAACCTTTTGCTTCTAGCAATTTAATGATATGAAAACCACTTGGACTTCTGATTGGCTCAGAAACATCTCCAATGCGTAATTTCCGGACATGATCAACGAACAAGGTCGGAATTTGACCTAGTGTCCGCCATCCCAAATCGCCACCTTTTAGAGCCTGACCACCCGCTGATACAGAGATTGCTTTTCGCTTAAAATCTGCTCCAGCTCTTAGCTCCTTAATAATTGTTTCGGCCTTGGCCCTGGCTTTCTGTATTTTTGTTGCTGATGCGCCTTCAGGAACCGCAATCAGTATATGCCCAAGTCGGTATTTGATTTTATCTGCACCTGCCTGTCCCTGGGTTTCCAGATAATGATCAATTTCTCTATCAGTAACTTTAATACGACTACCAATCTCCCTCCCTCGAAGCTGATTTATAATAATTTCATTCTTTACACTCTCAACAAAACTTTCATAAGACATTCCCTGCTTTTCTAACTCAGCTCTAAACTGCTGCAAATTCATACCGTTTTGCCTGGCTATGTCTGTTACCGAGCTCCTCAGCATTTCATCCGTTACTCTAATACCTGACCTTTCTGCTACCAGTCGCTGCAGTTTGTCAATAATCAATCGCTCAAGTACTTGTCTGCGTATTACATACGCAGGGGGCATCATGGTTTTCGATGCTTTCAACTTTTCAGTAATAGCAGCAACTTCTCTGTATAGCTCACTATCCAAAATCACATCATCTTCAACAACCGCAACAATACGGTCTAGATATTCTGCTTGAACAGCCAAGTCAGTGAACAATAACTGTACCACCAACACAATAGTTAACCACACTTTAATTCTGTTTTTTACCATCATTATTTATCTATCGTCTCTACGAAAACCATTTATCTGTCTTTCCAGGAAAATATCCAGATCCTCACCAAAACTGCTTAATCCTTTAAGTTCAAACTGAAAGAAAATTGCTGTTTCTGGTTCAACATTATCACTGATAGTATTGCTGTCGAGATTACTGACAAAATACCTGCCAAGAATACGGAAACGCCAGCAGCAATTATCCAGCTCCACCCCTAGAAAACTATCAAGTGTGACTTTGTCGAGAAAAGAATACTGCCACCGTCCAATAACACTCCAGCTCTCGTACACTGGCCATAAAAACGAGACATCAAACTGATCAATGCCTTTTTTCTTGAACAGTTCTTTATTTGTTATTGAATCGCGAATTACTTGTCCAGTATTTTTATCTATCTGAAACTCGCTTCGTCTGAATCGGTAACCAATATTCAGTAATTGTCTGTCAGGCCCACGGTAACGAAGTGCCGCTTGATAGCGGTCAAAGTCACCGGAGTCTGGATTCCACTGAGCACCGGAAGAAAATGTTAAATGATCTGTTATTCTGCCACTTAAACCAACCACAAGATTTGACAAGGTATTGGTTTCAGGCTCGTCATTTTCGGTCAGCGTCACCTCCCTATTCTGGAAATAGACAATCTGACCTACCGTAAAATTCAATAATTCCCGTCCGCTATCCGATTCCAATAACCGGGAAGTCAAAGCGTAGGTTAACTGATTGGTATCTTGGATTCTGTCACTACCGCTGAAACGATTTTCCCTAAAAAGCTGACTGCCTGTAAAGTCAAACTCTCCAGTATCAAATAACGGAATATCATTCTGATCCTTATATGGGATATAAACATAAAATAAACGCGGCTCGATCGTGTGAATAAAACCTGAGTCCTGATCACCAAACTCCCGTTCAAAAAACAATCCAGTGTCAAGTGAAGCA
>JALXCS010000179.1 GCA_026990815.1 Methylomonas sp.
ATGAAATGACGTACTATTTTTTCGGCTATGGGATTGTGTAATGGAAACCTATATCAACAACGCCGGTATCAAAATTGAAAGATGTGGCTGTGGATTTCAGCTCTAAACCAGCGTCCTTGGCACTGCCAAGACCACCGTTGACAGCTGGACTTTTCGACGAACCACTTTGTTGTAGAAAATAGCTGGCTTCTTTACCCGGAATCCAGAATGTTCCATTCCAAAAGAATTTTCCTTTTACGAACTGTGGGTTTACGACCAAATTACCGGAGCCATCATAGAATATGACCTTATTGCCGACTATTGGTGTATTCAAACCTTTTTGGGAATTGATTGAACTTCCAGTCTGTTCATCAAAATAATGGCCTTGAGCATTTTGATAAAAAAGATTGTGACTTAACGTCCCTGCAGATGTCTTTTCCCCGAACTCCAGATAACCGAAGCCGCTGTTACTGGAGACTATATTATTTACAACAGTCGGATGTGTTGATGCACCTCCATCTTTACCAACAACAGCAGAAGCAATGATGGCGTGAGATTTATTGTTGGCAATGGTATTGTTGAAAACAGTAAGATCAGCCGAGCCAAGATTACGGCTTTCCAATCGAATGCCCGTGTTGCCATCAATAATCAGGTTGTTTTCAATAATCCCGGTAAACTGGGTGCGTACAAAACCGCCTAGGTTTGGCCCTTGCCCTTCAGCACTTAATGAAATTCCGCTGAATTTATGCTCGATAACATTATCGACAATATCCAAATAAACACTAAGCTCACCCGTTTTAGGTCCTGTAAGATCAAATCTTATTCCAGTCCCCGCGGTATACCCACCTTGCTGAATCCAGTTATTGGAAATGTAGACTTTAGGGGTTCTTCGGTTTCCCGCTCCAAAATCCAGGGAATCAGGTGTTTTTAACCAGATAGCATTTTTACTTAGAATGCGGCAATTAGCAATTGAAGTCCATGGCTTCTTTTTATTGCTCGGTGTCGCCTTGATTTCGACAAAAATGCCAGTATTGCCACCATCCACTTCAAAATTAGCGATGCCGCTACGATCTGAGGCTGAAATAGTTGGCAAGTTCTTTTTCCCGATAATCGCAACGGTTTTTGTTTCGTCTCGAGCTTTACGCAAAATCGTTCCTGCCTTGACTTTTACATTTTCCAAATACACACCATCAAAAACTTCAACGATATCCCCAGAATCTGCCGTCGTGACGTTCAAACCATCTTGAATTGTCTTATATGGATGTGTCTTCGTGCCATCCCACGGACCTGCCAGATTATCCTTGTCGACGTAGATAATACTGGACGTACAACCGCCGATCAGGACTATCAGTATAAATAGGGTAAATTTTATTAACATCGTCTGACACCTCACTTGCTAAATGATTTAGCTACCCCATAACAATACCAATATAAAAAAAATTAAAACTGATCTATATCAGTTTTTTGAACGAAAGATGATGTTATTGATGAAGTAAGAAATGGCTGCGCAAAACTAGTACTCCAACAACTTTGATTTGATGGATAATCATTTTTTAAAAAACACAAACTGTCATCTCGACCATCGGGAGAGATCTTGCAGTCAACCAAGATAAAGATTTTTCGCATTCACTCGAGATGACACCCATAATTTATTCATCAAATCAAAGTTGTTAGCCTATTAGGCCAGATAAACAA
>JALXCS010000180.1 GCA_026990815.1 Methylomonas sp.
AATTTGATCATGCCGATATTTTCCCTGATCTTGATGCCATCAAACATCAATTCCATCACTTAGTCAGAACTATATCTGGCGAAGGTTTAATCATTGCGCCTGAAAACGATCAAAATATTAAAGATGTTCTAAATATGGGCTGTTGGACTCCAGTCGAAAAAAGTTCGATCAATGCCAATGCAGATTGGAATGCAGAACTATTAAAAGCAGATGGCAGTCAATTTAAGATTTTGCACAATAATAAAAAACAAGGAACGGTTGATTGGTCACTTACAGGACAACACAATGTTTATAATGCACTTTCTGCTATTGCTGCTGCCCGGCACATAGGCATTACGCCTGACGATGCGATCCATGCATTAACAACGTTTAAAAATGTCAAACGCCGTATGGAAGTCATTGGGAAAATTGATGGAATCACCTTGTACGATGATTTCGCCCACCACCCAACTGCCATCAAACTGACTTTGGAAGGATTACGAAAACAGGTAGGTGAAGAACAAATTATCGCCATTGTCGAACCAAGATCAAACACCATGCGTATGGGCATCCATACTGAATCCCTAGCAAAATCATTAGCTCATGCTGACCTTGCCATAATTTATCAACCTGAGAATCTCAACTGGGATTTATCAGCATTATTAAATTACGCCAATAATATTGAAATCAGCCCATCCGTTGATTCTATTATTTCTCAACTGAAAAACCTGGCCCCAAAAGGCGGACATTTTGTGTTAATGAGCAATGGTAGTTTTGGTGGTATTTATCAAAAGTTGCTTGACAGCTTGAATTAGTATAGCACAAGCCCGGCAACGAATTGATAGAAAACTAAACCAAAAACTGTTCAACATAATACTATTGTTAGATCGCGCCGCTCCGCTTATCGGGTCAGAGGGAGCGCAGGCTCCCGTCTGCCCACAGAACCGTGCATACGGGTCCGTACACGGCTCCTCACGCAAGTCGTATCCATTGAGAAACTTCAAACCAATGTGCCAGTTTTCGGTCAGATCGTGTTTCCTGCCCTTTCAGGGTAAGATAGTCAACTCTCTCGATCTACCTACCTTCCACAAATAAGCCATTTTATTGAGAATATTGGACTTCGGTGGTCGCGGGCACCTTACCCCTTTGTTGCCGCCTTACGAAGGTTCACTTTCGTTTAGGTGACCGATTTGGCTAGAGCTTCCTTCAGATTCCGCATTGGCTCCCAATGACCGTGTTTCCCTGTTGGGTAGCTACTGGGCGTTTCTTTAGACACCCTTGCTTTCGCCTACTTTTTCCCTTCCCACAGGGCAAAGGCTGGACTTTCACCAGCTAGCTGACTATCATGCCAATCACACCGCGGCTGCCGTTATCTACTTCGCGCGGTCACGGATGTGGATTTTATAGCGAGTTAATTTTTTGTCGATAGCAAGGCGCTGAAATGGGCACATGGCAGGCTATGCAACTATTTCAGCAACGAAGCTATCGGCCAAAAGCAACCGATAGAAAACCGCATTTGTGACCGCGCGAAGTATCGTTAATCTCGTATCCAGTTCAAAATTACCAAATGAAGAAATAACAAAGAGGAAAATTGATGACACATACATTTAATTTCGAACAAGCTATTAAGGATTTACAGTCAGGAAAAGATTTAACGGGGAAAGACGGTATTTTAATGCCATTGATCAAACA
>JALXCS010000181.1 GCA_026990815.1 Methylomonas sp.
TCTCCAGTTGATTTGGATGAAACGCCTCTGTCTGGTGAACAGTCCGAAGTTTATGTGCAAAGAATTGCGGCAGAAAAGTCGGCTGCTGTCAAAGATGCCCAAATACCGGTTTTGGCTGCGGATACTACTGTTGTTTTGGGAGATATTATTTTCGGGAAGCCGGAAGATAAAAGCCATGCTTTGCAGATGTTAAGTCAGCTTTCAGGGCAAACACATCAAGTATATACTGCGGTTTCATTACGAGGTCAGTACCACAGGCAAATTTTATCAGTAACTGAAGTCACATTTAAAAATATATCTGAGCAGGAAATGCTTGCGTATTGGGCTACTGGTGAACCTAAAGATAAAGCTGGGGCTTATGCGATTCAGGGCGTGGGTGCGATGTTTGTTGAAGCCATATCGGGCAGCTTTTCCGGGGTTGTGGGTTTGCCAATATTTGAAACAGTGGAGATTTTAGCTAAAGAAGGCATTACAATACTTTGATGAGCGAAGAAATATTAATAAATGTAACGCCTCCTGAAACTCGAGTTGCAGTGATAGAAAATGGAGTTCTACAGGAACTAATTATTGAGCGGACCCGCCAGCGAGGAATTGTCGGCAATATTTATAAAGGTGAAGTTTGCAGGGTTTTGCCTGGAATGCAGGCGGCTTTTGTTGATATTGGTTTGGAAAGAGCCGCATTTCTTCATTTATCGGATATTTGTAACAGGGATTTGATAAAAAAAGGATCTGAAAATATTGCTGACTATTATTATGAAGGGCAGAAAATAGTTGTTCAGGTTTCTAAAGACCCATTGGGTACAAAAGGCGCTCGTTTAACCACTGAAATTTCTATTCCCTCTCGATTTCAGGTATATATGCCATTTTCTGAAACGATTGGTATTTCTCAGAGAGTTGAATCAGAATCTGAACGAGAGCGTTTGCGGGAATGCCTGGAATCATTCCGTAAAGAAAAAGAGTGTGGCGGATTTATTGCTAGAACAGCCGCAGAATGTGTGGAACAAAATATTTTGCGATCTGATATGGAGTTTTTGCTTAAATTATGGGAATCTATATCCGAAAAAATCAAGCAGGCAAAGGTCAAACAGCAGATTCACCAGGATTTACCATTAAGTATTCGAACCCTTAGAGATTTATACCAGGAAGGCATTGAAAAAATACGGGTTGATTCCAGAGAAACATTCCACCGTTTAATCAGGTTTGCCGAAGATTTTGCGCCGGAAATTGTGTCTCTCATTGAACTTTATACTGGGGAACGTCCGGTTTTTGATATTTATAATGTTGAGGACGAAATCCTTAAAGCGCTGGACCGAAAAGTGAATTTAAAATCAGGCGGACATCTGGTTTTTGACCAAACTGAATCAATGACTACCGTTGATGTCAATACCGGAGGTTATGTAGGAGAAAGGAACTTAGAAGAAACAATTTTTAAAACTAATTTGGAAGCAACCCGAGCAATTGCCAGGCAACTAAGATTAAGAAATCTTGGCGGCATCATTATTATTGACTTTATTGACATGCAAAGTCGGGCGCATCGGGAACAGGTTTTGCAAGCGCTGGAAAAAAGTCTTGCCAAGGATCATGCTAAAACTAAAATCACTGAAGTTTCGGCGTTAGGCCTGGTAGAAATGACACGAAAAAGAACTCGTGAAAGCCTGGAACATATTTTATGTGAAACCTGTCCCGCTTGTGGGGGAAGGGGAGTGTTAAAAACCCCTGAATCCATTTGCCTGGAGATTTTCAGGGAAATTATTCGTGAAGTTCGACAATATGAAGTTAAAAATCTGTTGGTTCTGGCTGCGAATGAAGTCGTTGAAATGTTGCTGGATGAAGAAGCCGATACTTTGTCTGAATTGGAAAAATTTCTGGATGTTCAAATAAAATTCAGATCAGAAAGTCAGTACAACCAAGAGCAATATGACGTAGTTTTATTATAAAGCCACTGGTCTGTTTCCACCTATTTTGTCTACTTATAATTTTCGTAAGCTAATTTGCGATTTTTGATGATTCATCATGTGACCCGCGCTACGCGAATTTTTATTTTCTGGTCTTTGATTGCTTTGGCTGTCGGTTCCACTGGTCTTAGAGTTGTACTATCCGAAGTTGAATCCTATAAGGCTGAGTTAGAATTCAAAATCAGTGATCTTTTGGGCGTACCATTCAAAATTGGAAAATTACATGCAAAGATGCGAGGATTCAATCCCGAAATAGTTTTGCAGAAAATTTCCATTTCAGAGCAAGGCACTAAAAAATTTCCCATTCAACTTAGAGAAATCAGGCTTGGAATTGATGTTTTTAATTTGCTGTTAAAGCGTGACTTGGTGGCATCCTCATGGATGACTCTGGTAGGTGCTAAATTGACTGTTATACGTAAACAAGATGGGAGTTTAGCTATAGTCGGGTTAAAAGCAAATGATGAACAACCGTATTGGTTAATGCAAGGAGCACACTATGAAATTCTGGATAGTGAGATTCACTGGGAAGATAAATTACGCCAAGCAAAAATTCAAATATTGCAACATGTCAGTATCGTATTGAAAAATTTGGATGATAAAAAGCGCCAATTTCGAATGCATGTTAACTTACCTAAAAAGTTTGGTAAGACTCTAACGGTAATGGCAGATTTTACAGGAGATATTTTTACCGCCGGGGCGTTTGGTGGCACTTTATACGCCAAAGGGCAACAGGTTTTGCTTTCTGAGATACTTGTTAACGAAATAGATTCTAATTTCAATTTTGAATCGGGTATTTCTGATTTTCAGATTTGGAGTGAGTGGAATCATTCCAAGCTTATTAACTTGGCGGGAATAATCAAAATTAGGGATGGAGTGGTCAGCAGAAATAAAACTCAGTCTATTTCTCTCGATTATTTGGATGGCGAATTTTACTGGCAAAGGGGCGTTGATCAATGGCAACTGGATGTTAGTCGGTTTAAACTTGATTCGGGAGAAAACAAATGGCCTGAAGCTGGTTTTAGCCTCTCAAAAAGAACTGACCAGAAACTAGCTGCGGTTATTAAACAACTTGATTTGGCTCAGGTGTCAGAGTTGGCTCTATTCTCAGGGATGTTGAAAAAACCTCAGGCTGATCAATTAAAAAAAATGCAGCTGAAGGGAATAATTAATGACTCAGTTTTTTATTCTGATTTTGATGACAGGAATTTTGCTGTTCGTGGCATTTTTAACCATATTGGCTTTATAAATGCTGGCAAGCAATTTAGTGTAAATAATATTTCAGGATGGATAAAAGGCTCTAATCAGCATGGCGTGGTTGAGTTTAATAGCAATGAAGCAAGGGTATTATTGTCGAACATCCTGACAGCTCCTTTGACAGATTTGCAATTAACAGGGAAGGTCTTTTGGCGCCAGCAGCCACAAAGTCAATTGTTTTCCAGTAACAATCTGGTGTTGTCTATGCCAGGAATAAGTACCAAAAACCGTTTTCAGGTTGAGCTGAGTCAAAATGAGGAGGATGAATTCATTGATTGGCAAACAGAAGTTACCAACAATGTAAACGTTGCCGCAATCAACAAATTATATCCAGTTAAATTTCTGGATGAAGATTTGTATACATGGCTTCGGCAATTACTAGTTTCTGGTGAGATTGTTAAAGCGGGAATATTGTTTTATGGCAAGCCTGCAGATTATCCTTTTGCCAATGGCAAAGGAATATTTCAGGCCGATTTAACAGCAAAAAATCTAGAAATATCCTATGGTGAATTATGGCCAAAATTAACTGGGATCGAGGGGCAAGTAGTTTTTAAAAATGATACGCTTGATATCCGAGTAAACAAGGGGCATTTAAGCGGGGAAAATATTAAGTCTTTGAGAGTGACTTTGCCTTCCTGGCGTGAAGATGCAATTTTAACTGTAAAAGCCCGTTTGCAAGGGCGGATTGAACAGACATTTGATTTTCTCGAAAATAGCCCCTTGTCTGATAAGCTTGGACCGGTTACCCAAGTAATAACTGCTGAAGGGAACAACACTTTGGATGTTTATTTGCATCTCCCTGTTGCAGAAGTGGAGCAAACTGATGTCAATGTGAAAGCGCATTTGCATCGGGCCAGGATATCAGTGCTGCCTTTGGCATTGGACGTAACAAAAATGTCAGGCAAGTTGATATTTACAGAAAAAGATATTATTAGCGAAAACTTACAAGGGTTTGCGTTGGGATATCCTGTTACTTTTGATGTTTCAAGTGGTCCAGAAAAAATGTTGATTAGCGGTACTGGCAAGACTGATACCGACAACCTCAAGAAACAGTTTCCCAATAAATTATGGCAATTTGCTACTGGCAATTTGGTATATGATTTACAGCTAATGGTTCCTCATGATAAAAATTTATCCTCTCTTCTTCATATTCAAAGTGATCTATTAGGATTAACGTTAAATTTACCTGAGGATCTTGGCAAGTTGGCTGAACAAAAGCAACCGATATGGATGGATTTTACTTTTGATGATTCAAATATAATGTTGGCCAATCTGGATTATGCTGATCGATTAAAAGTTGCTGCCAATTTTGATAAGAAAAAAACTATTCTACATGGCTTAGATATTGTATATGGAGCTGGTGAGCCTGAATTTTTAGATGAAGCTGGGATAGCTTTGATAGTTAACCAGAAACGACTTAATCTGGATTCATGGTTACCATTTACTGAGAAATCAGAGCATAGAGGTACTTTTCTTGGCTGGATTACCATATTTGATTTGACGACTGATGAGCTGATATGGAAAAAACAACACCTAGGTCGACTTGTATTAAAGCTCAAGAAAAATAAGTCCTTTTGTGAAGGGGCGATCAAAACTGCTTTTTTTGAAGGTGGATTATCTTTTCCTTCTGAATTAGCCAAAGATCAGAAAATTCTCTTGAAATTTGATGATTTTGATTTTTCAGCATTAAGCCAATTATTTATGGATCAAGAAAATAACGAGGCATTGTCGCCCGAAGATTTACCGCTGTTTGATTTGCAAAGTGAGAAAGTATTTTGGCAACAACATGATTTGGGACAGTTAACTATTTCAGCTGAGCGGGATGGTCGCGGAATGATTTTTCCAATACTTAAATTGGTATCAAAAAATAGTGAATTAGATGTTGAAAATGGTTTTTGGAAACACCAGGAGGGGGCCAACCTCAGTGGATTTAAAGGACAATGGAGAGTAAGAGATTTAGGGCTTTTTCTAACATCAATGGGGTTGTCAAATGATTTGATTGATACCCAGGCGTTATTTGAATTCGATATACAGTGGCCTGGCCCACCGTATCAGTTTTCCCTTGAAACCTTATCTGGAACCATAAAGATACATTTGGAAAATGGCCGTTTATTAGGTATTGAGCCAGGTGTTGGCAGGCTCCTGGGGATATTAAATTTAGGTAATCTGTATAGGCGCATACGTCTTGATTTTTCAGATGTTTTTTTTCAAGGATTGTCTTTTGATGATATTCGTGGAGATTTTGTAATTGCCGATGGTAAAGCAAAAACCAATAATCTGTTGGTTGATGCATTACCGGCTAAAATAAAAATTTCCGGAGAATTGGATCTGGTAAACAAACGCATTGATCAAGATATTTTCGTATTGCCAAAAAGTGCTGAAGTTATCCCAATTGCTGGAAAAATTGTTGGTGGGGTGGTTGGTGCGATAGCGGGAACGATTACGGGAAAACCAAGAGAAGGTGTGTTTTTTGGTGCGCATTATCGTCTGGAAGGGCAATGGAGCAATCCAAAAGTAATTTCAGAACCGGAAAATGATGGCTTGTTACGGAAAGTCTGGGCTGGTATAACGGATTTTTCATGGTTTAATAATAACAAAGAGAAAATAATAAATGAGTAAATTTTCAGCCATACAAATGGCATCAGGGTTAAGTGTTAGTTCTAATTTATTTGAAGCAGAAAAATTGATAACTGAAGCCGCGAAAGCCGGAGCGGACTTGATTGCATTACCAGAAAATTTCGCTTTAATGGGTGAAACAGAATTTGACAAAATCAAGCAAAAAGAAGTTGATGGGCAGGGGCCAATTCAGGAGTTTTTGTCCAATACCGCCAGAAAGCTTGGTATTTGGTTGGTGGGAGGCACAATTCCGCTGGCTGCTGATGATGAAAATAAGGTGATTGCAGCTTGTCTGGTTTTTAATGACCAGGGGGAGCGTGTTGCCCGTTACGATAAAATTCATTTATTTGATGTTAGCGTTCCTGATTCAGATGAAGAATATCGTGAATCTGATACTATTACTAAGGGTGAAACTGAATTAGTCATTGACAGTCCATTTGGTAAGCTTGGCGTAGCGGTTTGTTATGACTTGCGTTTTCCCGAACTATTTCGAAAAATGGCAAATCAAGGGATGGATGTGCTTATCATTCCCTCTGCTTTTACTGCAGAAACTGGCGCAGCACATTGGGAAGTGTTATTAAGAGCCAGGGCTATCGAGAATCTCTGTTATGTGGTTGCCCCAAATCAAGGCGGTTTTCATTTGAACGGGCGTAAAACCTTTGGCCATAGTATGATTGTTGATCCTTGGGGGGTTGTGCTGGACTGTTATAAAACTGGCAGTGGTTTTGTTATCGCTGATATTGAACTGGAAAGAATACAAAAAGTGCGCGCGGCGTTTCCGGTGCTACAACATCGGCAAATATTTTATGAGGGTGTTTAATGACTGAACAGGTTTTGGAATTGGCAAGACAGTCAATTCTTGTCTCATCTGGTTTGCAAGAGCAGGATATTGATCGGGTGATGAGTAGTTTATTGACTGCTCCTGTAGATGAGGCGGACATATATTTTCAGTCCGGGCGATATGAATCATGGGTCCTGGAAGATGGCATCATCAAGGAAGGTAGTCATAATATTGAACAGGGTGCTGGTGTCAGGGTGGTTTCAGGAGAAAAGACTGGTTTTGCCTATAGTGATCGTATTGAACTTTCCAGCTTGCTGGAAGCAGCCAATAGCGTCAAGGCTATTGCCAGGCAAGGCCAGAATACCAGTCATGCACTGGTATCTCAAGGTCAATTTCGACAACTTTATTTACCAACCAATCCTTTATTTTCACTAGCTGATCAAGAAAAAATAGATTTATTACACAAAGTTGATAAAGCAACCAGAATGCAGGATAGCCGAATTGAGCAGGTTATTGTCAGTCTGATCGGCGCACATGATCATATATTGGTAGCTAGTCAGGATGGGTCATTAGCAGCGGATGTTAGACCTCTGGTTCGGCTTAATGTGACTGTCATTGTTGAACAAAATGGACGGCGAGAGCAAGGCAGTATGGGAGGAGGTGCCAGATCGGATTATGGTTTTTTTGTGGATCAGGATCGAGCCTTAAGTTACGGTCAGGAAGCTGTTCGTCAGGCATTGCTCAATCTTGAGGCAATTCCTGCTCCAGCAGGAAATATGACCGTTGTATTAGGTTCGGGCTGGCCAGGTATTTTATTACATGAGGCAATCGGCCATGGACTCGAAGGAGATTTTAATCGAAAAGGCACTTCGGCCTTTAGTGGTCGGGTCGGCGAGCGTGTAGCCTCTGATTTGTGCACAGTTGTTGATGACAGTACATTGCCAGAACGAAGAGGTTCCTTAAGTATTGATGATGAAGGAACGCCGACTGAAAATACAATTTTGATCGAGAAAGGAATTTTAAAGGGTTACATGCAAGACAAAATGAATGCCCGTTTGATGGGTGTTAAACCGACAGGAAATGGCCGGCGGGAGTCTTACGCTCATTTGCCGATGCCAAGAATGACCAATACCTATATGCTTGCTGGACCTCATGATCCAGATGAAATTATTCAATCAGTAAAAAAGGGCTTGTATGCGAAAAATTTCGGTGGCGGGCAAGTTGATATTACTTCCGGAAAATTTGTGTTTTCTGCCAGTGAAGCTTATCTCATTGAGAATGGAAAAATCACCCAACCGGTTAAAGGTGCAACAATCATCGGGAATGGTCCGGACGTCTTGACTCGTGTCAGCATGGTGGGAACAGATTTAGAGCTGGATAGTGGCGTTGGAACTTGTGGTAAAGAAGGACAGAGTGTTCCCGTTGGCGTTGGTCAACCAACATTAAAAATTGATGGGCTTACAGTAGGTGGTACTGAAGTATAGTTCTATAAAAAAAGGGGAGGGTAATAATGACGGTTCAACAGTTAAGATCAATTTATCAAATCAAGATCACTTTGGTTGGCGCCAGGCCGCCGATTTGGCGAAGAATTCTGGCTTCGAGTACGGTAAGTTTGGCTGATTTTCATTTGGTTGTACAAATTGCCATGGGGTGGACAAATAGCCATTTGCATCAATTTATTCATAACCGGGAAATTTATGGTGTTCCGGATGATGAATTTGACTTTGGTTTGGAAACGCATGATGAGAACCAATACAAGCTTGGCCAGTTACTAAAGCAAGAAAAAGACAGCATGATTTATGAATACGATTTTGGCGATGGCTGGGAGCATAAAATTGTCCTCGAAAAGATTATGCCTTTCGATAAAGATGCAAAGTTGCCGATTTGTATAAAAGGTAAGCGTGCCTGTCCGCCAGAAGATTGTGGTGGTGTATGGGGGTATGAAGAATTGCTTAATGCCATTCAAGACACCGAACACCCTGATCATGAAGGAATGTTGGAGTGGTTGGGCGGAAATTTTGACCCTGAAAAATTGGATATTAAGGAAATCAATAATTTGTTGGTCGAGTATTGCAGGTAAAGTTAAAATGGAGAGTTCAATAAGTGGATAATAAGCAGGTAGTACCACGACTAGAAAATATAGTCAATGATATTCTTCAGGAGGCCAGTCAACA
This sequence comes from Methylomonas sp., assembly GCA_026990815.1. Taxonomy (GTDB): domain Bacteria; phylum Pseudomonadota; class Gammaproteobacteria; order Methylococcales; family Methylomonadaceae; genus JALSJK01. The sequence continues at coordinate 8,781 of JALXCS010000181.1, forward strand.
AGGGGCTAGTGCAGTCGAGGCTGGACTGAGCTCGGGGAGCGGGTTATCAGTGACCGCTCGACTGGGTGATGTTGAAACGATCGAACATAATTGCGATCAAAGCATGGCAGTCACTGTCTATTTTGGCAAAAAAAAAGCATCGGCAAGCAGTACTGATTTATCACCGGGCTCAGTCAGGGAAACGGTAAGGGCAGCCTGTTCTATTGCTCAATATGCCAGTGAAGATGAATATGCAGGTTTGCCGGAGGAATCATTGCTGGCGACAGAATTCCCTGATCTTGATATCTTTCATCCCTGGAGCATTGATGTCGAACAGGCGATTGAGTTGGCGCTAGAATGCGAGGATGCAGCCAGATCATTCCACCCGGATATCAGTAATTCTGAAGGCGCTTCGGTTGATACTTATCAAGGTATCAGAGTGTTGGGTAATTCCTTAGGATTTATAAATGGTTATTCATCCACGCGGCATTCGTTGAGCTGTTCGGTACTTGGTCAGCGAGATGAAAGTATGCAGCGAGACTATTGGTATAGTGTTGCAAGATGCTCTGAGGATTTGGAGTCGGCCCAAACAGTTGGTGAAAAAGCTGCAGCCCGGACAATTAGGCGTTTACAGGCCAGGTCTTTAAGTTCAAGGCAATGTCCAGTGGTTTATGCGGCAGATGTTGCTGGAAGTTTGCTGGGAACATTCGTTTCTGCAATTAGTGGCGGAAATCTTTATCGAAAATCCTCATTTTTACTTGATGCGCTTGATAAGCAAGTTTTTCCTAAATTTGTTCGTATTCTAGAGCAGCCTTATTTGCTGAGAGGATTGGGAAGTGCTGCCTACGATATTGAAGGAGTACAAACAAGGAATCGTGATTTGGTCAGTGAAGGCGTCCTTCGCTCCTATGTATTAAGCTGTTATTCAGCCAGAAAACTCGGCCTGCAAACCACAGGAAATGCTGGTGGCGTACGCAATTTGACTATTGATTCCGGCGAAGATGACTTCAAAGGTATACTAGAAAAGATGGATACCGGTTTGCTGGTGACAGAAATGATGGGTCAGGGTATCAATATGGTAACAGGAGATTATTCAAGAGGTGCTGCTGGTTTTTGGGTGGAAAAAGGAGAAATCCAGTATCCAGTAGAAGAGATTACGATAGCTGGAAACATGAAAGATATGTTTAATAATATTGTAGCCGTTGGGAATGATGTTGATTATCGAGGGAATATCCGAACTGGTTCTATTCTGATCGAGGAAATGGCGATAGCTGGCGAATAAAATCAATGAATTAGCATGTTCTAAAGTATTATAAACGGATTGCAAATGCTATCCGGTTCAAAGTATATTATCAGCCATTACAATAATAATGAGTTTTGATGATGGTAGCGCAAATACTGGAAACAAAAGAGCAACAAACAGCTGTAAATAACTTATCAGTTTCTTTTCGTTTATTACTGGCATTGTATGCCATTATTCCTTTTTGTCTATTTCTGCAATTGATTGATACTCAGTTTTTCAATCATTACCTTCAACAAAGTTTGCCGACCAGCCCCACTCATTTTATTTTATTTCAAATCCTGTTCGGTACTCCCCACATTGTCGCCAGCGCGATCATCCTGACAACAAATACTGAGTACTTTAAATTTTATCAATTTAAAGTGATAACCATGACCATTGCACTCGCAGTGTTTTTCGCAGTTGGTTCACAACTACTCAGTTATCGGGTTTTATACATTATGGTTGCTTCCTGGACAGTTTTTCATGTTTTGAAGCAACAGTATGGTATTGCCAGGGGCGTATGTCGATTGCCAAGTTGGGCATTTTATCTGCAACTTGGTCTGGCAGTTGTTGCTGGAATTTTTATTTATATCGGGATTTTTTTAAATAAAAGTCTTGATGCCCAGCAAGCAGAATGGATAAAAAATATATCAGGTATTTTATGTGTGGCATTGTTTTTTGTTACAGTACTTTGTCATCGAATGGTTCCCAGTCTATTTGGGCAAATCTTTATGTGGGCCAATACCTTTTTGGTGCTGAGTAGTTTTTATTTATATGTTCAGCAATATTATTTTTTGGCTATACTGGTGCCCCGGCTGGTTCATGATACCACTGCCTATATTTTTTATGTGGTGCATGACTATAATCGTCACCATGAGAAACCTAAAACTTTCTTGTACCAATGGGCAAAAAAAGTACGTATTCCAATAGTTATCGTGTTACCGGTGGTGTCGTTTGCTTTGGCTTTTGTTCTGCAAGCTTATGGAGACTATTATTTTAATATTCTCGTTGAGTTGTTTTTTGGAACTGAAATACATAAGGTGATCTCACTCGGGTTTCTTGGGTATTTGGGACTAATGCATTATTACACAGAGGCATTTACCTGGAAAAATGGTTCGCCATATCGGCGATATATTTCGTTTAGTAAGTAACAGCGGGAGAGAGGAAATGGCAGAATACAAAAAATATCAATGCATGGAATGCGAGCATATTTATGATGAAGAAAAAGGCGACCCCGATAGCAGCATAGCCCCAGGCACGTTATGGGACGATATTCCAGATGATTGGGTTTGCCCAATCTGTGGTGCACCTAAAAGTTTTTTCAAGCTGATGGAATAAAATTTATTCATGGGATAAATTATCCATCTGAAAAAGATTAAAGTGCCATGATCACTTCAGGGCAATCAGTGAGATCCTGGTAAATATTATCGAGTTGTTGTTTGCTGGTTGCTTCGATAGTGATGGTGACAGCAGTGTAGTTTCCGCCTTTGCTGGGTTTGGATTTAATGGCATCATCCTGAACATTATCAACATGGCGTTTGATAATTTCAATAATGACAAGATCCAGCTCAGGACTTGTTTTACCTAATGCCTTAATTGGAAATTGGCAGGGAAATTCCAGTAGTGTCTCTTCTGTTTTGATTTCATCGCTCATAAGGGTGCTTTTTAACTTGTTGAAAAAGGTCATGCATGGTTTGCCAGATTGGGCCCGGATGGCCAATACCTACTGGGTTTTTATCCAGTTCTACAACAGGTAAAATTTCACGGGTCGAACTGGTCAGCCATATTTCACTTGCAGTTTTTAGCTCATTTAAAGTGATGACTTGTTCTTTCACCGGAATTTGGTTTTCTTTGGCCAGTTTGATGATCAATTGACGAGTAATTCCTGGTAAAATTTCGTTATTATTGGGCGGGGTCGTCAACACGCCATTAATCACCGCAAATACATTACTTGCAGCTCCTTCGGTCACGGTGTTATTCTTGATTAAAATGGCTTCTGTGCAATCTTGTTCAACAGCTTTCTGCCTTAACAAAATATTAGCTAGTAATGTCGTTGCTTTGATATTACATAATTCCCATCGCGTATCGTCCAGCGTAATTGCTTTGACACCTTTATCCCGATTGGAAAACTCTGCAATAGCAGAACACATCGCAAAAATTGTTGGCTGAATTTCATCCGGGAAGGCGTGATCTCGTTTTTCGACAACGCCCCGGGTAATTTGAAGATAAATATATTGGGCCCGATTATCAGTCAATAATGGCGTCAAAATATCCAGCCATTCCTGTTTGTTATAGAGAATCGGAAGTTGAATAAGTTTCAAACTGTTGTTGAGTCTGTCCAGATGCTCCTGAAAAAGAAATAATTTGCCAGAATAGGCAGGAATAACCTCATAGACGCCATCACCAAACAGAAAGCCCCGGTCAAGTACCGAAACCTTGGCTTCGTTGAGTGGTAAATACTCACCATTCAGATAGACGATTTTATTAGCCATGTTTATTGAATCATCAACATGGCTTCATCATACAGTTTTTGAAATAAACTGCCTTCCTTGACCGCTTCAAGTGCAATAAGAGGCCTGTTTGCAACTGCTTCACCGGCTAAACTGACATGGACTTCACCCAGTTTTTGGGCTTTTGAAACTGGAGCAATAATTTTACTGTCAATGGTTATATTGGCTTTTAAATCATTATAATGCCGTCTAGGTATGGTTACATATAGATCTTCTTCAAGGCCCAGTTTGACTTTTTGCGGCTCGCCTTTCCAGACTTTTGTTTCTGACAAAGGTGCCAAGGCTTGATAGAGCTTATGGGTTTCAAAAAAACGGAAGCCATAATTCAGCAAGCTTTGGTTGGCATTGGCCCGGGCATTCTCACTCTCTGTACCCATGACGACAGAAATTAAACGCATATTATTACGTTCTGCTGAAGCTACCAGACAATAACCGGCTGCTTCAGTGTGGCCAGTTTTTACACCATCAACGGTTTCATCGCGCCAGAGCAGGGCATTACGATTTTTTTGGGTGATGTTGTTATAACTGAATTGTTTTTCTGCAAACCAGGCATAATAATCAGGAAATTCTTTGATCAACGCCCGGGTAAGGGTCGCCAGATCCCGGGCAGTTGTGTAATGATCCGGGTCAGGCAAGCCCATGCTATTGCTGAAATGAGTATTAACCATATTTAAGCGTTGCGCATGTTGATTCATTAATTGCGCAAAGGTGGTTTCGTCGCCCGCAATATGTTCGGCTAATGCAACGCAAGCATCATTGCCAGATTGAATAATTATCCCCTTTAGCAAGTTTTCGACAGTAACTTGTTTATTAACCTCAATAAACATTCGCGAACCCGGTGTGCGCCAGGCTTTTTTGCTGACCGTGACTTGCTCATCAAGAGTGAGATGGCCATTAGCTAATTCACGAAACGCAATATAAATGCTCATGATTTTGGTAAGACTGGCCGGCGGCAGTTTTACATCTGCATTTTTTTCTGCCAGTACGCGGCCGCTGTCAAAATCCTCTAAGAAAAAACTTTTAGCAGAAAGTTTGGGCGCTGCAGGAATTAAGATTTTTGATTCAGCAGTTGCCTGGAAGGAAATAATTAACAACAATAAAATAACGCTCGCTTTTAATGAGTTTGAAAAAAAACAAAAGTTTTTAAATGTCATGTTTGGTGTTATTGATTGAAATTAAAGGCGTATAGATAAAGTGTAAACTTGGCCTTTTTAATTCATCCGGATGGTTATTGAATTAGAAAGTTATTCTGCTGCTATTGTAACATGCTTCGGTGTTTGGGCGATTTTTTCAGTGACAAAATGACTGTTTGAGATGCCGAATTTAGCCAGTCGTTGCATTAATTGATCTGCTTCATTAACTGAAGATAAAGGGCCTAATTGTAGTTTGTAAAAACGTTGGTTATCGATAGTTTTGGTTTGTTGGATTCGATATCCAATATTTTGCAAAATCGAAAGCTTGTTTTTCAGGGCAAGCGCATTGGTTTTTTGTCTGAAAGCCCCGACTTGGAGAAATATTTTTTCTTTAGATTTAGGTTGACGGGGTTTTGTTGAAACGACTTCCTCAGGCTCAACTGTTTGGACTTCAACGAACCCCGTTCCGGTTTTATGGATTCCCAGCTTGATAGCTGCAGCATAGGATAAATCTATAATTCTATTGTCATGAAAAGGGCCGCGGTCATTGACCCGAACGACTACGCTGCGACCATTTTTTAAATTAGTTACCCTGACAAAACTGGGCAAAGGCAATGTTTTATGGGCGGCGGTCATGGCAAACATATCATAAGTTTCGCCATTGGCGGTTTTTTTGCCATGAAATTTAGTGCCATACCAGGAAGAAATTCCGCGTTCTCGATAACCCTGGCCGCTGCGCATCACTTTATATCGTTTCCCCCAGACAGTGTATGAATCAGGATTAGCGTGTTTTGAATGGGGTTCAAAGCGAGGGACTGCATCAGGAATGGATAATATATCCACCGGTATCTTACTTGGTGCGCTGTCTTTTATGCTAACCGGATCTGAAGAACACCCTCCCAGCAAATAAACAAGGGTAAAAAGATAGATATATCTGGTTTCAGGTATCATAAGCAAGTTAAAAAATATAAGCGTACCAAGCAATAAAGTCCTGGAAAAAATACTTGTAAGTTCATATCCCAGTAGTTTTCAGTATTTACTGGAATTATAGCGATAAATATCATGATAGCTAAATGCTTTTTTCTAAATGAAGCCTGCTAAAATCATTTATTTGTCTTTTTAAAAGTATTTTTTTGTCCAAGAATTGCCTGGCTTAATTGAAATACCGCCATAGCATAAAGTGGGCTGCGATTATATCGGGTGATGACATAAAAATTATTCAATCCAAGCCATAAATCTGTTGTGTCTGGTTGTTTAAATGCCAGTAATTTGACCTTGGTTGTTGCAGGCAAAGGGTCAACAAGGGTTATATTCATTTGTTGGATTTTTTCAATAGTCGTATCGGGTCTTAGGCCTGAAGTCAGAAATTTTTTATATTGATCTCCTTGTGCAGTCACCGGAAAGGCGATTGCCTGATTTTTTTTCCAGTGATGTTTGGCAAAATAATTACCAACACTGGCAATAGCGTCAGCAGTATTACTCCAGATATCTCTTTTTTCATCATCCTCAAAATCTGCAGCGTAGGCAATAAAGCTGCTAGGCATAAATTGTGGTAAACCCATTGCGCCAGCGTAGGAACCGGTGGGTTCAAGAGGATCCATGTTTTCATTGCGGCATAACAGCAGAAAGCTTTCTAGCTCGCGCAGAAAAAATTTGCTTCGCTTGGGGTAGTTAAAACCCAGTGTAGACAGCGCATCAATAACTCTGTAAGTTCCAGTGCGTTTGCCATAAAGCGTTTCTACGCCAATGATGGCAACAATAATTTCCGGGGGTACGCTATATCGTTCCGCTGTTTTCTTGAGAGCATGTTCATTTTCTTTCCAGAATTTGACACCCCCTTGAATGCGGGATTCAGTGATAAAAATCTTTCGGTATTTATGCCAAGGCATGCCCTCAGCTGGTCTGGAGATAGCCTTTAGAATACTTTCCTTGATTTCTACATTGTCAAACCAGTGCTTTAGGTCAGCTTTATTGAAATCATGTTTGTTGTGCATTTGTTCAATAAAAACATTAATGGCATTTTGATCTTTAAATGTTGCATGGCTGTTGAATGCTAGAAATAATAAAATAAGCGTAATAAAATATCGATTGAGCTTCATTGGATCAAGTAGGTAAAAATTTTCTGTGAGTATGGATAGACATTAAAATTCCGAAACCGCCGAGTAGTGTAACCATAGAAGTGCCGCCGTAACTAATTAATGGCAATGGCACGCCGACAACGGGCAGGATGCCAATTACCATGCCAATATTGACAAAAACATAGACAAAAAAAGTGAAAGTCAAGCTCCCTGCCAGTAAGCGGCTATAGCTATCCTGGGCTTGTACCGCAATATAAAGGCAGCGGGTGATAATTAATAAATAAAGTAATAATAGTCCAATGCAGCCAGATAAACCAAATTCTTCTGCAAAAACAGCAAAAATAAAATCAGTAGAACTCTCAGGCAAAAAGTCCAGTTTGGATTGGGTAGTACCAAGCCAACCTTTACCGGAAATGCCTCCAGAACCGATAGCAATTTTTGATTGAATAATGTGGTAGCCTGCCCCGAGCGGATCAGCTTCTGGATTTAATAATGTCATGACTCTTTTACGTTGATAGTCTCGCATAAAATACCATAGAATTGGCGTTAGAGATGCGAGAATAGCAATAGTGCTTAGCAAAAAGCGCCAGGAAATGCCGGCAAAAAATAATACAGCAGCTCCCGAACTAGCAACTAAAATAGCAGTACCGAGGTCAGGCTGTTTGGCAATCAGAAGTGTTGGCAAGAAAATCAAGATGGCAGCGATACCAATCTGCTTCCATTTTGGTGGCAATGGATGATCTGCCAGATAACTTGCAACCATCATGGGCGTTGTAATTTTTATCATTTCTGAAGGTTGAAACCGAAAAAAACCAAGATTAAGCCATCGTTGTGCGCCTTTGCCCACATCACCCATCAGTAGAACGGCAATAAGCAGTAAAACGCCCAGACCATATAATGTTGTCGAATGTCTTTGAAATTGTTGGGGATTAATATGGGCTAAAACAATCATGAAAACGAATGCAATAGCCATGCGTAGCATTTGTTTGGTCAGGATAGCCAAATTCTGATTTCCTGCACTATATAAAATAGTCAGGCTGAGTGCCGAAAGCATTAATAGTCCAGCTAGTAACGGGATGTCGATATGCAGTTTTCTGAGTAATTTTCCAATCAGCGAAGAAGAATGAAATTGTTCCTGACGTGTTTCAGTATTCATTGTGGCTCAAGCTCTGATAAGTATTGTTTAATCACTTTTGCTGCAATCGGTGCCGCAACTGAGCTGCCATGACCACCATTTTCAGCAATAACAGCGATGGCAATTTTTGGCTGGTCTGCAGGAGCAAAGGCAATAAATAAAGCATGGTCCCGTAATTTAAAGGATATTTCCGCTTCACTGTAGCGTTCTTCCTGTTTGACAGAAAAAACCTGGGCGGTTCCAGTCTTTCCAGCAATTTGATAATTAATACCTTTACTGAGTCTTTTTGCAGTGCCTCTGCGGCCGTGGACAACATTAATCATGGCCTCAATTACCTGATTGATGTTTTCCGGTTGTAAGGGAATGGTCTCTGATTCGGGTTGTGTTGTCGAATAGTGAGTATTACCAGTGACAAATTGGCTAACTAAATGAGGATTAACAATTTTGCCCCTATTAGCCAAGGTAGCCGTTGCTTTGGCAAGTTGTAGTCCTGTTACTTGAGTGAATCCCTGACCAATTCCGGTAATTAGAGTTTCCCCGTGATACCAGGATTCGTTTTTTACTTTTTTTTTCCTTTTACGTGAAGGAATCAGTCCTTTTTTTTCGCTCACCAAGTCAATACCGGTTTTTTTATTGAAACCAAATTGCTCTAGAAAATTATGAATATTGTCAATACCCAGGTTGAATGCCAGATCATAAAAATAGACATCGCAGGATTGGGTTATGGCATCTTTCAAATTTACAGCGCCGTGTCCCCATCTTTTCCAGTCACGGTATTTATGGCTAAGATTTGGTAGTTGATAATAGCCGGGGCAGAATTTTGACGTTTCGGGTTTGATGACCTGATATTCCAGCCCAGCAAGTCCGATAAAAGGTTTAATTGTTGAACCGGGTGGATATAGACCGCGCAAAGCCCGGTTAAATAGTGGCCGAGCATCTGAATTCTGTAATGCTTTATAGTTGGTTGTACTGATCCCGGAAACAAATTGATTGGCATCAAAACCTGGTTTGCTAACAAAAACCAGAACACCTCCACTTTCAATATCAATAGCGATAACTGTACCATTAAAAATATCCAGTGCCTCATAAGCAGTTTTTTGCAGATCGATATCCAAAGACAGAAAAAGATCATCTCCTGGTTGCGGGGCAATGGTATCCAGGGTATTAATAAATCGTCCTTGGGCATTGGTTTCAATTTCCGCAAAACCAGTTTTTCCATGTAATTGAGTTTCAAAGGATTTTTCTATGCCAGTTTTGCCAACATGATGCGTTCCACGGTATTCAGCTTCCGGTAGTGTTTTTAATTCCTTGACGTTAATTCTTCCTACATAGCCAACTACATGGGAAGTAAATTCGGGATAGGGATAGTGTCTGATCAAGCCGGCATGGATATCAACTCCCGGAAAAGAAGGTCTGACAACGGCAAATTTTGCGACTTGCTCATCATTCATTTTTAATAATAATGGGGTGCTGTTAAATCTGCGTTTCTGCTTATATTGACGGCGAAATTGAGTGATTTTTTCTTCAGAAATGTTCAACAGAACTTTTAGCCTGTCCAGCGTTTCATTCAGGTCAGGTACTTGTTCAGGGATGAGTTCAAGAGAGTATGATGGCAGGTTTTCAGCTAGAATTCTTCCTTTTCGGTCGTAGATGATACCGCGGGTTGGTGGTACAGGAATTAATTTAATACGATTGTTTTTTGCCAGACTAGCATAATGTTCGTGACCTACAACCTGTAAATATATTAAGCGGGCCATTAAGATTACTATCAACATGATGATGAAGATAAAAATTGCGACGATTCGACTCAGAAAAATTTTATTTTCGGTTAGTGAATCTTTGACGGAATAAACGCTGGACATACTTGATGGTCAAAGCCGTGTTTTTTGCACACGTATATGGCGTAACACAGTAAAAACCAATGGCCAAGCGAGTGTTCCAGTAACAACCGGCCACCAAAACCTTGCCGTAAACTGAGTGGCGTTTAGAAAATTTTCTGTCCAAAAAATCAGAAGTTGTGACAATAGTTGAATAATGAAAATAAATAGCGCTTGTTGGAATAATGGAAATTGTCGCAAGCGTTTGTGTTTTTTAATACAGAAATAAATAGCGAGAGGATAGGCCAAGGCATATTGGCCAAGCGCCCTTCCAGTCAGGATGTCAGTTAACAGGCCGATACTCCAGGCACTGAATATACCGGTTCTATCGGGAGTAGCTAGAGCCCAATATATTAATGTAAGCAAAATCCAGTCAGGATTAATTTGAGCAATAAATGTTGGCCATGGCGCAATCTTCATTGCCATGGAAAAAAATATGCTCAGGAAAAAAAAGCCCAGACTTTGAGGTTTATTCAGTGACATCGTTTTGTTGTTTTTCTGATGTAGGGTTTTCCGTTAATGGTTTCGGTTTTGAATCACTCCAAACGATTAACAATTCCCGGCTTTTATCCAAATGAGCTTTGGGTGTGGCAAAAATATTTGCAAAAGGTTTATCAGGTTGTGATTCAAAATTATCGACGACTGCAACCGGGTATCCGTAGGGAAAGAGTCCCCCCAGACCTGAAGTAACCAAAAGATCTCCTGGCCTGATATCAGCGTTATTC
>JALXCS010000182.1 GCA_026990815.1 Methylomonas sp.
GATCATAATTGTCTATCAGCGCAGACAAATGGCTAAATAATTTGTCAAATTTTGAACTTTAATCCCGCCCGCATTCTCTGTTATTAGTGGGGAGTGCGGGACCGTTTTATGCCAAGGGCATCTCCTCTTCTTACTATTTTCAAGTACCAAGGCACAACACCAATATTTTAAAACCGGAAAATCAACAACGTATTTCCAGCATTGATATATCATCCTTTTGTTCAGCGCCTTGCATGTGTTGTTCAAGTTCACTATCAAGTATCGATAATATCTCTGGACTTTTTCGATTATTCAGCACTATGTTTTCCAGTAAAGATCCAAAAGCTTGTTTGTTTTTATTTTCCGCTTCAATCAGTCCATCAGAATAAGCGAGAAGATAATCACCAGCTTCGAAATCCAGGTTAACAAACTGAATCGAAGCATAGGGATTTTCTTCAATACCAAGCGGTACATTAGTTGAACTGATATGTTGAATAGTTTTACTCATTCTGGTCACTACAAGAATATCTGGCAAGCCTGCATTCCAAACTGAAATACGACTCCTTTCTTCGTTAACACTGATAAAACAAGCGCAACAAAATTGTCCCGCCAGCAACCGGTCTTTAAGATTATTATTGATTTCCCGAATAATCTTATCTGGCTCCATAGCTTTTTCAGTCATACTATTAAAAATTGATGCAACTGGAATTGCTCCTAAAGCAGCCGGTAAGCCGTGACCCGAAACATCTGCAAAAAATATATATCGTTGATTAGCTGGTGTTAGCGCTGAATAGATAAAATCACCACTAAATATTCCCAATGGTTTCACAACTGTCTTTATCCCATTTTCATTTAATGGTTGAATTTGGGCAATACGATTGTAGGTCTCATTTGCCAACTGTTCTTCGTAATTCTTTTTGGTGACAGTTTCTTGAAGCTTGTCATGATGAGCAAGATGATCAACAAAATTTGCAACCACCATGTCGTGATAGTGCTTAGCGAAAAAAAATCCAAATAATTGCAAAACAATCAATGCCGCTGCAAAAAGAAAATATGTTGTTTGTCCTGACAATAAAAACAAAACAGTCAGAGGCAAAAAAATCAGCATCAATACACTGGTAAAAAGTGGCAAAATTGTTGCATAGGCCGGAATTGCACCCGCTGCAATCAAGGTTAGTGCCAATACCACAACAATTTGTTGTGCCGGATGCCAAGCAAAATCATAAAAGAATGCAAGCGACCCCCAGCTTAATGCGGCTAACAATACCAAGACCAACAGAATTGTCTGCCAGAGCTTGATATGTCCATGCTGATCAATCTGATAGCTAAAAAAATAGACAAGTAACACTCGAATGACCGAAATAACAAAAATTGTGGCGAACCAAATTAGCAAGCCTTGATAATTGACACTCTGCCAAAGAAAAATCACCATCACAAGAGCGGTGACCACACTGGCAAAACAAACACGCACTAATTGCCGAAACAGCAATTTTATTTGATGAAGAGATGCAGACCGAAAAATCGACGTTAAATCAAGAAAAGCAGTGTCTCCAAGCTTCATTTTGTTATTTACTCAAGAATGATTAAGTGTGAATTGAAAAAATTTCATGCCTTAAAACCATAAAAATAGTAGGCTTTTTATTATTTGATTTGAGTATACCAACTACTCACCTTTTATCAATATATCAATAACCTCTGTACACGAAAAAATTCCCCGTAAAACGAATATAGAGGTAAGTTATCAGAAAGTCGGAACCTTCTATCGCTAAGATGCGAAAGAGAGGTATATGGATATATACAAAGATAACTAACATTAATTCTGTAATCTATCCTGTCATCCGATATAATTTTTTTCTTGTCCCGAACTCTTCTTTGAGGTGACCTCATGAAAGCAATGGTTTTAAATAAGCTTTGCGAAATTCAGGAAAATAATACGCCTTTGGAACTGATGGATATTGCCATTCCTGATATTAGAGAAAATGAAATACTGATTAAAGTTTCTACTTGTGGGGTGTGTCATACTGAGCTGGATGAAATTGAAGGTCGAACCCCACCACCTCAATTGCCTGTAGTTCTTGGGCATCAAGTGATCGGAACCATTTCAAAACTGGGTGGCGCAACAGATAGTTTCAGTATTAATGATCGAGTTGGCGTGGCCTGGATTTTTTCTGCCTGTGGCAACTGCAGGTTTTGTCTTGCCGGCAAAGAAAATTTATGCATCAACTTTAAAGCAACGGGCCGAGATGCAAATGGTGGCTATGCTGAATACATGGCTATTAATGCACATTTCGCCTATAACATACCTGATTATTTTTCTGACGCAGAAGCCGCCCCTCTTTTATGTGCTGGCGCAGTTGGCTATCGTTCCCTGCAACTAACTGGATTACAAAACGGCCAACGCGTTGGTTTAACCGGATTTGGCGCTTCGGGGCATCTGGTTTTATCGATGGTTCAATATAAGTATCCTGATACCGATATTTTTGTTTTTGCCAGAAATATTAAAGAACGGGAATTTGCACTTGATTTAGGTGCTGTTTGGGCCGGCGATACTCGGGAACATGCTCCGCACAAACTGGACTGTATTATTGACACCACACCAGCCTGGATGCCTATTGTAGAAGCCTTGGCCAACCTCGATGCTGGTGGCAGATTAGTTATTAACGCAATTCGCAAAGAAAATGACAAGGAAAGTTTGTCGAAACTCGACTATCCACAACATCTTTGGCTGGAAAAAGAAGTAAAAAGTGTCGCCAACATTACCCGACAGGATGTCATTGAATTTCTGGACTTGGCCGCTGAAATGAAATTAAAACCCGAAATTCAAACCTACCCTCTTGATCAGGCAAATGTGGCGTTGGTCGAATTAAAACAGGGTAAAATCCATGGTGCCAAGGTACTCAAATTGACATAGCAAGGATACAAGATTGGACAAACTAAATAACATGCAGGTTTTCTGCCGCATTATTGAACTGGGAACCTTTTCAGCTGTCGCCAATGAAATGAATGTCTCACCGATGATGGTCAGCAAATACATGGCGCAACTGGAAAAATCATTAGGTGTCACATTATTGAACCGCACCACAAGACGAATCAGCTTGACAGAAGCAGGGGAAAATTATTATCAGGGATGCAAACAGTTACTTGAAGATATGCATGAGCTGGACGAAAAAATTCAGCAGCTGGGACATAACGTGACCGGTACTTTAAAAATCAGTGCCCCAATTGATTTTGGTGGATTATATATGGTACCTGCTATTGAAGCCTATCAAAAACAATATCCTGAAGTTAAAGTGCTAATGTCTTTAGATAACAGCAGCGTTAATCTTAGTCAGGGGAAATATGACATCGCCATGCTGGTAACCAACACCCTTGATTTGGGAGTGGTTGCCAAAAAAATTGCCGAAACCAAATTATGTACCTATGCAGCGCCATCCTATCTAAAAAAATTTGGCGCCCCCAAACAGCCTGATGATTTGTTGAAACATCGTTGTCTTCATTACATCGACACCCCACATCGGGAAAAATGGGTTTTCAGCAAAGATGAGAAAACTATAAAAATAAAGCTGAATTGGCATTTTGCATCCAATAACGGCCGGGCTTTATGTCAGGCTGCTGCATTGGGAATGGGCATTGTACAAGCGCCAAAGTTATCCGTGGCTAATTATTTGCGTGATGGCAAGCTGGTTGAAATACTTCAAGACTACCGACTGACGACACTTCCTATCTATGCTACCTATCAAAAAAGAAAATTTTCGCCTGGCAAAGTAACTACTTTTATTGAGTTTCTAATGGAACACTTTGCTTCTCCTGTCTGGGAAGAATAGTTTTTTATGAGCTTACGGTTTCAAATCAATCGTAATATATTGATTGTTTCACTTCTGATTTTAATATTGGGCGGAATATTTTCCAGCTGGCAAGCAAAAACAGCTATTGAAGAAGAAGTCACCGCTTCAATCAATCTGGCAAAACAACTCATTCAACTTGGAATATCCCAAACACCGCAATCAAAACTCAATGGTTCAGATTTTTTAGCCTTGCTTTCAACGCTAAAAAATACCCGACATTTAAACATCCTGCTCAAATCCCCGGCAGGCAATACTCTAAAAATATCGCCAAAAAAAACTCATTCCAACGTAGTTGAGTTGCCTCCTCAATGGTTTATTAAACTGGTATCCGGTCATTACACAACGCAACAGCTCAAAATTATCACTGAAAAAGGCCTGCAATATCAGCTTATTATCAAAGCTGAACCCCTTGATGAAATTACCGAAACATGGCAAGAAAGTATTCATTTTTTCAGTATTCTTTCACTACTGATTCTAGGGATTTTTTTAGCAATTAATCTCGCCTTCAACAAAGCCTTGAAATCCATTTCAGTCATTATCAATGGATTAAAGGACATTGAAAAAGGTGTTTTCCATCATAAGCTCCCTGCTTTCGAGAGCAAGGAATATGACAGTATTGGCAGTGCCATAAATCATCTGGCACAAAAACTAGAAAAAACACAACAGGAAAACCGGACTTTGACCCAGCACTCACTAAACATTCAAGAACAAGAGCGTCAACATTTATCTCAGGAACTACACGATGAATTAGGTCAATCACTCACTGCGATTAAAGTCATGGCAATAACGGCAAATCACAGTAATGTAGACCGCACAAAAATCATGGCTGAGATTACTCAAATATGTAACCATTTGATTTCCGTAGTCAGGAACATGATGCATCAATTACACCCTTTGATCCTTGACGACTTGGGATTAAAAGAGGCTTTGCAGGATATGATCAGGCAATGGGCAGAAAGAAATCCGGGGATAACTGTTAACATAACATGCAATGATAATATTAGTTATTTACAAAACAGCAAGGCTATTCATATATTTAGAATTGTTCAGGAATGCCTGACCAATATTAACCGTCATGCAAAAGCCCACCAGGTTAAAATCGAAGTAAAAATGACCAAACAAAAAAACCTTTTTCTCAAAGTCGCAGACGATGGAAAAGGCTGCGATATTCATTCAAATACCACAGGCTTTGGTCTACGCAGTATGAAAGAACGGGTACTAACCATGAATGGAACATTCTTGATTGAATCTGAACCCGGAAAAGGTATGGTGCTAACAATAGAAGTTCCAAATCATGAATAAAATTAAAGTTATTTTAGTGGATGATCATGCCGTTGTCCGCGTTGGCTTCCGGTTGTTGTTAGCAACCAGCAAAGAAATTGATGTCATTGCGGAAGCTGAACGTGGAGAACAAGCCATCCAGTTAGCATTGGCAAAGTCAGCAGATGTTATGATCATGGATTTATCCATGCCCGGTATGGGGGGCCTGGAAGCGATACGGCGTATAACGGAACGCAACCCAGACATTAAAGTTCTGGTTTTCAGCGTCCATGATGAACAAGTCTACATTCATCGAGCACAGGAAGCTGGAGCCAGAGGTTATATCACCAAAAACAGTGCTCCAGATATTCTTATCGAGGCTGTTGAACAAATTGCACAAGGTCATCAATATATTGAAAAAGGACTGATAAAAAAAGACACTTCACAAATAAATGAGCTCAACTATCACAAAATCATCAGTGATTTTACACCCAGAGAGTTTGATGTTTTTATTTTACTGTCCAGGGGCATGACCATTCATAAAATTGCAGATGAACTCTGTCTAGGTTATAAAACCATTGCCAATTACAGTACCCAAATCAAAAAAAAGCTTCAGGTGTCTACTTTGGCAGAATTGGCCCATATTGCGATTTCCCTTGATCAATAATCAGGTTCCCTCGTATTTACTACCTGGGTGACAGAAAAAGGAGTGCTCACCGTCATTAAACCTAGAAGACTGTCCAATTACTGGCTGATCGATAAATACTATTTGCGTATAAATACAATGACTTATGGCATGATTATGCCTTTAGCTCCCGTATGATATAGTACGGAGACTATGAGAAACCGCATTAAAAAGCCCTATCAAAATATGG
>JALXCS010000183.1:0-10805 GCA_026990815.1 Methylomonas sp.
TTTTTTGCCAAAAAAAAGATCTAATAATATCTCTGGCTTGGTTTCAATAGCTGCCGAAATTATCAATTAAAAAACATACCCGCACACGTCAAAAGGTTAATAATTCTTGACTTTAACACAACATCAAGTACCATGTGACACTCAAATACTGACACACATTTCAGTATCTTTACAATAAATATTAACTTTATTAAAGGTAGGAATATCATGGGAGCAATTTTAGATATCACAGAAATGCTTAAAGAACCTGCAGGTATGGTTGGCGCAGTCGTTGTTATTGCAGCTGGCTACTTCCTGGTAAAATGGGTATTCTCTGAGCCAGACGACGAAGAGTAAGCAAAAGCATATTCTTACAGTCCCAAAGGCCGTCCTTTTAAAATTTCAGTTTTAAAAGGACGGCCTTTTTTATTACCCTAAATTCCCTTCCTTCCCTCTTCCCCTCTCCATCAACCTTTACAGAAATTATTTAGTCGTACACCTTTTACCATTCATATATAATTCCATTCATTTTATAATGTTATTTGTTAGCTAATTGTAATGGTGCAATATCTCAATTCCCTAATCCAAAAAAACCTATCTAAACAAGCCCCAACCACTGGAATTGGTCTATTTAGAATATTCTATGGCCTGCTCACCTTTCTAGAAATATTATTCCTACTATATTTTAACCATCTAATATTCGATCCTGTTCCTTTTATTGACGTGGAATTCCCCATGATTCTTTTTTTTCTCTGTCTCTGGGGAATAACAGCAGTTTTTCTGGCGATTGGCTATCACACCCAATTTGCAGTGATTAGCAACTATATTTTTTGGCTAATTTTCGTAAACTTCACCCCCATGCAACGCGATTTTGACGGTGGATTTGACACTTTCATGATAGGCGTTGGATTTTTTCTACTATTCCTGCCTATTGACCGTTCATTTTCTATAGATAACTTAAGAAAAAAATTGTCACTTAACATTTATTCTCTTAAACCTGACTTACCAAAAACCACGACAATCCTCGCCTATCAAATTCCAGTCATGATTTGCCTGGGCTTTTTATATTTTGACTCTGTTATTCATAAATTATTCGCAGAACACTGGCGTAATGGATTAGGTGCATGGCTCCCATCCTCAATGCCTTATTATATTTCCGCAGTTGATGTAACGTGGCTTTTGAATATTGAGTGGTTTCAAAAACTCATTGGCTATTTGATTCTGATTTTTCAACTTTCGTTTATTTTTCTTTTCACCAAACGTCATTTCAGACCCATATTGCTTTTAATTGTCATTGCACTCCACCTAGGAATTACTATCACATTCAATATCTATCCATTTGGATTAGGAATGCTTTTTTTTTATTTCTTTATGGTGCCTTTCAGTTATTGGGAAACTCTCGAACAAAGTATCACTTTCTCGACTTCCCAGCTGACAGTTTTTTACGATGAGCAATGTCCTCTTTGTAATAGAACAGTCATCATTATTAATCATTTTGATATTCTAAATGCCATTGAGTTTAAGGGTTTACAAACCTACGCTGCAACAACTCCCGCTCTGAACGGAATAAATCAGGAGATTCTTCTCAACGACCTATACGCTTTGGATAAACAAAAAAAACTTTTTTCTGGCCTGGATACTTACATTCAGATTCTGCTAAAAATGCGTTATCCTGCTTTGATTGGCTACATGCTTAAAACACCTGGAATTCATCACATCGCATCCCATCTTTATCGAAAAATTGCCGATAACCGGGTACGTCAAACTTGCAATGAATTATGTATAACTGACAATAAAACTTCAACAAATATTTCGACATGGCATGATTATCTATTTGATACTTATGCAAAATCATTCCCGAAAAAGTTTTCCAGACAGTTCAGCAAAATTCTTATTGTTATCTTCCTCCTTCAACTTAACTGTACCATCCATTACGGAGTTCTCTATAGACTTGGAATCGACCCAAGAAATTCCTCAGTCTTGAACCCTTTTAACGGGGCAAGCAATGCACTGCTCATGCTGTCTCATACATTTCTTGGTATTACACCTCACGCACTTTATTTGCACGACCACTTTGAAGGCTATGACGACATCCTAGCAATTTCCTATCTGTATGAAAAAGGCAATGAAAAATGGCTTCCTTTCATAAATGAGCAGGGTCGAATGCTGGCGCCTAACTGGGGACGAGTTCACTCCATGTGGGCCAATATTGCTGTTACTCCAACAATAACCACACACCGCCTTGAAAAATTCATTATGAAGGTCACGGCTTTCTGGGGAAGCAGACTGAATTTAAATTTAGATAAAACCCGGTTTATTATTAAACGAAAAAAAATCATTATGCCAAGTCAATGGCAAAAAGATTTAAGAAAAAAAAATCTACAAGGGCATTGGCAAAATGTAGGTATTGCAACCTGGAAAAATCATCAGATAATTTTCAAGTGGCAACTTGACCCTTCCCTTTTTTCTCTATCCAGTAACTCATATCGACAGCACAAATAAAAAAATAAAATGATATTAAAAATCAAAAACATAAGCAATAAAACTCATTGCTCTGATAATATTCAAATTCAACCATGCGCATTTCACTTGGTTTTTTAAGGGATATTGTCTTAACGATTTTCACCAGAGCTGAAAATTCTTATTGCATCATAAATAGAGTCATGATATAAATTGTCTACCCTTGCTTTGAGGGTTTGTAAAAAAATAAAATTCTTTAGGAGGATATAATGAAAAAAATCGTAACTTTATTAGCTGCGACTCTTATGGTAGTAGGTTTGACTGGCTGCATGGATGATCCTGATGGATCACAACAAAGAGTTTCAAGCTCTATATCTCAAATCAAATAAGATATAAGCTTTAGATAACCCAGCTAATTCGTTAGCTGGGTTATTGTTAGCATGGCAGTTTGATTCAAACCGCAATTACATTCTATCGAACAAGTACTCATCGCTCTGCCCTATTTACATCGATAAATTTTGCACAATTTCTTGCAACCTCAGCCCATTCACAGGTAACAATAAGCCTAGCTAAAGCAGCGGTTGGTAAAAGCTTACCATTTCCAGAAATTGTAATTTTCTTTGCTGACAAAAAAATCAGCAATTCTTCCAACCCTGGATTATGTCCAACCATCAATACCCGAGAAACATTTTCCGGCAGTTTAATTAAGACATTTAACAAATCTTCTATATCCGCCTCATAAAGCCGCTTTTCATGCCGAATGACTTGCCCATCCACACCCATTACTTCAGATACAATTTCCGCTGTAGAAATTGCTCTTTCCGCAGGAGAACTGATGATTAGATCCGGGATTAAATGCTCCTTGTAAAGCCACTTCCCCACCTGCCTGGCGGCACGTACACCCCTTTTTTTTAAAGGCCGATTAAAATCATCACCTTCTATTTCCCGATTTGACTTCCCATGTCGTAATAACATTAATTCCCGGTTCATTGTCTTTCAGACCTCAGCATATAATTGTGTTGCTTTAAAGTCAGCTTTGAACTGATGAAGAAAAAAACCCCCACAGTACTTCTAAAATATCCATAATGTACAAGGTTATTTTGTATTACCCATTTCAATCAAAGCCAAATATTTATGCTCAAAATCCTCTTTATCTAGAGCTTTGCTAAAATAATAGCCTTGGTAATTCCAGCATTTTCTGGATTTAAGAAAAGTTAATTGCTCCAGCGTCTCCACTCCTTCCGCAATTATTTCAAAACCCAGGCGCTCTGCCATAACAATGATAGTTTCTATAATAACTTGCGCGTTTTCATCTTCACTACAAATATCATCGACAAAAGATTTATCAATTTTTAATTGATCCACCGGAAAACGCTTTAAATAAGCCAGAGAAGAAAAACCAGTACCAAAGTCATCAATTGAAAAATGCACACCAAGCCTTTTGAGAGCGACCATCTTTTTTATCACTTCATCGCCCTGACTGACCATAATCCCCTCGGTAATCTCCAGCGTCAATTTCTTTGGATCAATACGCGTGACAGCAACCACATGTTTTACCGTTTCAACAAAATCCGCCTGCCTGAATTGGGCCGGGCTAACATTAACTGAAATATGCCTGAATCCCTGTAGATGTTGCCATGCTTTTATCTGCATACATGCCGTATGCATCACCCATTCTCCAATCGGCAGGATTAATCCCGTCTCTTCAGCAATGGGAATAAAATCTGCTGGCGAAATCATGCCATGCTTTTTGTGCTGCCACCTCAACAATGCCTCGGCCCCAATTAATTCATTTAAGTGATTAAACTGAGGCTGATAATATAGATGCAGCTCCTTTCGCTCAAGCGCATACCGCAATTCTTTTTCCAGATTTAGCCGCTTGTCTGCTACATCCTGCATTTCAGGAAGGAAAAACTGGATCTTATCCCGTCCACTTTCTTTTGCCTTATACATAGCAGTATCAGCCTGCATTAACAATGTATCAGGATCACTTTCCTCGCCCGTTATAATCACAATTCCGGCACTAAGAGACGTAAACAAAACATGCTCCATAACATGAAATTCTTCAGCAATCGCTGCCTGTAATTTTTCTGCAACAGTACGCGCCTCCAATATTGCGGCGTCATGTTCGGGCACTATATCGGTAATTACCACGACAAATTCATCACCACCTAATCGGGCAACCGTATCCTCCGCCCTGACAATTCGGCTGAATCGTTTAGCGATTTCAATTAATAATGCATCGCCTACTGGATGACCGAGGGAATCATTGATATTTTTGAATCGATCAAAATCAATGTACATCAATGCGCTATACCGATTATTTCGTTTATCGCTTGCAATTATTTGTTTTAGCCTATCGATCAATAATAATCTATTGGGTAATTTGGTCAAACTGTCGTGGTATGCCAAATACTGGGCCTGGGCTTCAGCTTGCTTTCGGGAAATACATAAACTTAATGTATCAGCCGCACGTTTCAGAAAATTAGCCTCATAATCTTTTTGCTGATGTCCTGGCTCAACAAACAATACAATAACACCAAGAACTTTCTCACCATCCAGAATAGGCACATTAAAATGGCCTTGCGGTGCCATGTTTTTACACTTTTCTGAAATTTTATTGTCTTTATAATTCACAAACTGAAGCTGCTGTTCAGCCGCTGCCTTGCCACAAAGACATTTTCCAAAAGCCACTTGAGAACAACTTTCAACCAATTCCATTGGCAAATTGTGATTGGCAATTAATTTCAAAATCCAACCTTCGCCATTATTTTCATTTAGGAAAATACCACAATATGGCAAAATATTAAGCCAGGAAACGGATACAAGCTCCTCAGTGGCATGCTGTAAAAATAACTCTAATGGCTCAAAAGATAATTGCAGCAGCTTACTTAGCACTTTCTCTTCGCCAATCGTTCTACGAATATGCTCCTCTTGCAACTTGATTTCAGTGATATCCCTGAAGTGAGAAACGTAATGTGAAACTTTTCCTTGCTTATCCTTAACAACAGAAATACTCAACCATTCAGGAAAAACATCACCATTTTTCTTTTTATTATAAATTTCACCCTGCCAATACCCATATAGATTTAGATCCCGCCACATCTGCTTATAAAATCCCTGATCATGCACACCAGACTTGAATAAACTCGGCTTCTGTCCATAAACTTCATCCATACTGAACCCCGTCAAATCCCGGAAGCGCTCATTGACTCTTATAATATTAGTTTCATGATCGGTAATCATAATGGCTTCATGCGCTTCAAACGCAACAGCGGAAATTCGCAGTTCAACTTCTGCAGCTTTCATTTCCGTAACGTCACGAATTGAGATAACAGATCCAAAAGTTTCGTCCTGCTCATCAATGATTCTTTCTGCATTAACGATAGCTGAAATCGGCATACCCAGCTTGGGTTTAATTAATATCTCGATATTCTTTACATCTTCTCCATGCAGAGATTTTATTAGTGGATTATCTTTTGGTTCTGAAATCTCTTCATTTTCAGCGTTATAAAAACGGCAATACTCCCTCCAAGAATTGATTTCCGGAAAATCTGTGGTAAATCCAAACATTTTCCGCGCGGACCGATTCAATAACTTTATATTTCCATTTTTATCACAAGCTGCAACTGCATCGGTAATATTATCCAAGACAGATTCCAGAAATGCACTTTGCTGTTTCTGAATATGCTCAACTTTATTTCGCTGGGCATTTTCTTTTGTTAATCTTGTATTTGCCGAGCGTAAAGACTGCTCCGAGCTACGGAGTCGAAGCATATAACTCATGATTATCAGCAATAAAATTAATGAAATTACGAAAATACCGAGCTTGTAGTATTTCTCCAACTCCTGTTTATTTTTGAAATCCGTTAAGTACACATCTCTAATGTTACTAATATATTTAGCAATTAGCTGGGTACTATTGAAAATTGAATTTAGCGCAACATCATAGGTAGATTTTTTACCTTGAAGATAAATTTCCGCATCCATTTGCGGAAAAATTTGTGATAAGAATTCCTGTACAGCTTCATCCAGCTTATTTGTTTCAGCAACAATCTCGTCAATATTGGCATCAATTTCAGGAAAACCATGCAAATAAAGTCGGTATTTTTCTTGTTTTAATTTGTCAATTGACTTTCGTACCCCATCACTAAAAGGCAAAGTATCAACTTTTTTATCAATCAAGCCGTTCTGTAGAACCAATACCTGCTGCTGCAGCTTCGCTACCAAAGTTTCACTATTTCTAAGATGCTCAAGAACCTCTAGATGATTGATATTATCTGCATTCCTTGAACTGATAAAAAGCACGGTTAAAACTACAGCAATCATCAAAACAAATATGAATACTTTTATTTTGTCTTTAATAGTCATAAAGTTCAGCTTTGATAAATTTTCATTCAAGTGCTTTTTGGAAGTGAAAAAACAGTATATATAGATGTGGCTACTTTTAGTCTAGCCAATAAAGGACCTTATTCAAGGCGAATATTAACCATATCGCAGATAAAGACCTAAAGAATGTGAGAAGCCACAAATTTATAGCGATGTTTTGAAAACACTCCAGACGATTTTGTGGACACTTACTGTTTTTACAGGTAAGTAGGTGACCATAAATTTTTTAACACCACACTTTGTACGCGACAAAAAATTTACCGTCTTGGGAATCAAAGAGGCACGTTTTTGTCATGTATCGGGCAATTTTGCACTAGCCATCAGCAATACACCCCTTAAAGCCTGAAGTAATTGGATAACGCCTATCTCTTCCAAATGCCCTCGGAGTGATTCTGATACCGGGAGGCGACTGCCTTCTTTTGTATTCGTTGCGATCAACTAAAGAAATTGCCCTGACCACATCTTTTCTAGGAAAACCTGCGGCAATTATTTCTTCAGATGATTTGTCCTGCTCGACATACATTTCCAAAATGGGATCCAGGATTGAATAAGGCGGTAGGGAATCCTCATCAGTCTGACCTGGAGCCAATTCGGCAGAAGGCGGTCTGGTTATTACCCGCTCAGGAATAACCTGGGAAATACTGTTTCTGTAATTAGCTAACTTATATACTAACAATTTGGGCACATCCTTGATTGGCGCAAAGCCGCCCGCCATATCACCATATAAGGTAGCATAGCCAACACTCATTTCACTTTTATTGCCTGTTGTCAGTAAAATTTTCCCTTGTTTGTTCGACAATGCCATAAGTACGATACCCCTGCATCGTGCCTGGATATTTTCTTCAGTTGCATCTTTCGGAGTCCCTGCAAAAATATCCGCTAACATATTTTCAAAAGTCTGCACTGCGGGTTCAATGGAAATAATGTGATAGCTCACGCCCAATGCTTTGGCTTCCGCTTCTGCATCATCGATGCTCATTTGCTGGGTATAACGGGAAGGCATGAGTACAGCAGTCACCTTATCTTTCCCCAGAGCATCAACTGCAAGCGCCAGGACCAGAGCTGAATCAATACCACCAGACAATCCTAAAATAGCTCCCTGAAATCCATTTTTGTTAACATAATCCTTGATCCCTAATACCAAAGCATGATAGTCACTGGATACCTCGTTATACAGCGGCGCACAATTACTCTTCATTGGCTGGTTTTCAACAAACTCAACAATACTGATTTGTTCAGCAAATTCTTCTGCTCGAAAAACAACCTCTCCATGACTATCCATGACAAACGAAGCACCATCAAATATCAGTTCGTCCTGGCCACCAATTTGATTCACGTAAACCAAAGGAATGCCCGAAGCCCTAACCCGCTCCCGAACAATATTTTCCCTTTCAAGAATTTTCCCCGAATGGAATGGAGAAGCATTAAGAGTCAACAAAATATCAACGTCAGCATCATAATATTGCTCGACCACATCCGTCTCCCAGATATCCTCACAAATCGTTAAACCCATTCGGGTTCCATTTCTGGTAAAAATACAAATTTCCTGTCCGGAGTCAAAATAGCGGTGTTCGTCAAAAACACCATAATTGGGTAATTTATTTTTCCGATACCGAGCAATTATTTTTCCTTCCCGTATTACTAACGACGAGTTGAACAACTTATCCTGAACTCGTTCAGGACAACCAATGACAATATCAATTCCAGAAACTTCAGCCACAATTTTCTCAACGGCTTCTTCAGTTTGATTGATAAAATCAGCTCTTAACAATAGGTCTTCCGGAGGATAACCGGTAACAGTCAATTCCGGAAACACCACAATATCTGCGGCTAACTTCTCTTTCGCATGAATTGCCGCGTAAATAATTTTGTCTGCATTTCCAGCTATATCACCAACCAATATATTGACTTGGGCAAGAGCAATTTTTAATGACATGGATTACAAAAGTCCTTTTATGGCTTGCCCAAGTTCAGTTGGTGAATCCACAACATGAATCCCGACTTCCTGCAAAGCAGCCACTTTACTGGCTGCTGTACCTTTACCACCAGTTACAATTGCCCCCGCATGACCCATCCGCTTTCCCGGCGGCGCAGTTTGTCCCGCAATATAGGCAACTACCGGCTTGGTTATATGTTGTTCTATAAATTTCGCAGCATCCTCTTCTTCGCCGCCGCCAATCTCGCCAACCATAACTATACCTTCAGTTTGTTCATCGGCATGTAGTAAACGCAACACATCAACAAAATTCATTCCGTGAATTGGATCACCACCAATTCCAATGCATGTGCTTTGCCCCAACCCCTGGTTAGTGGTTTGGTGAACGGCCTCATAAGTTAATGTGCCTGACCTTGATACAATTCCAATTGAACCAGGTTGGTGGATATTCCCCGGCATAATACCTATCTTGCATTCCCCTGGCGTAATAACCCCTGGACAATTAGGTCCAACCAGTAAAACACCAGTTCCAGTCATTGCAGACTTTACCTTTAACATTTGTAAAACCGGGATACCCTCAGTGATGCAAACAATTAGCTTAATACCGGCATCAACAGCTTCTAAAATAGCATCAGCGGCAAAAAAAGGAGGCACATAGATCATGGTTGCATCAGCGCCAGTTTCCTTGACTGCCTGTTCCACTGTATCAAAGACTGGCAAACCTAAATGCGTAGAGCCGCCACGCCCAGGAGTCACGCCACCCATTAATTGGGTACCATATTCGATCGCTTGCTGGCTATGAAAAGTTCCTTGTTTGCCGGTAAACCCCTGACAAATAACTTTAGTTGTCTTATTGATTAAAATACTCACGCAGCCTCCACTAATTTTACAACCTGCTCTGCCGCAGACGACAAATCTTCAGCCGCCAGCAACCCTAAACCTGACTCATTCAGTAACTTCCTGCCAATTTCAGCATTTGTACCTTCCAAACGCACAACAACGGGAACATTAATGTTTATTTCTTTCACCGCCGCAAGAATTCCTTTCGCAATTACATCGCATTGGACAATACCACCAAAAATATTAACCAAGACCGCCTTAACTTTATCATCTGACAAAATCAACTTGAATGCTTCCGCCACTTTTTCTGCGGTCGTCCCGCCACCAACATCCAGAAAATTTGCCGGAGCGCCTCCTTTTAACTTAATTAAGTCCATAGTTGCCATAGCTAAACCTGCACCATTAACCATGCAGGCAATATTGCCATCTAGGGTAATGTAATTCAGGCCAAATTTTTGCGCTTTGTTTTCCTTTTCATCTTCCTGATTCGGGTCTTGCATCGCAAGAATATCCTGATGCAGGGGTAAAGCATTATCATCAAAGTTGATTTTGGCATCCAAGGCTATCACTTCGCCCTCTTCAGTTTCGATCAGAGGATTAATTTCCACCTGACTGGCGTCTTTATCCAAAAACAATTGATACATGCCCCGCATCAATTTTTCTAGCGATTTGATTTGCTGACCACCAAGAGATAAGGCAAACCCAACCCTGCGGCATTGATAGGATTGCAAACCTGCGGCTGGATGGACAGGGAAGGCTATTATTTTTTCTGGTGTTTGTTCTGCAACTGCTTCAATATCCATTCCACCTGCAGCAGAAGCTATAAAACTGACTCGCTCTGTGGCGCGATCTACTAACAAGCTAAGATAAAATTCACGTTTGATTAGCGATGTTTTTTCGATTAAAACTGATTCAATCGGCAAACCCTGAGCATCAGTTTGTTGCGTAACCAATCGTTTGCCTAACAACTCCTTTGTGATTTCTGCCGCCTGTTGTTCATTTTCTGCAATTTTTACACCACCTACCTTGCCTCGGCCTCCGGCATGAACCTGGGCCTTCACCGCCCAACCCTGACCTCCTAATTTCTTGATAGCCGATGAAACTTCAGCTGCACTCCGAACCACTTTCCCAGGCGGCACCGGGATGCCGTATTCCTGAAAAATCTGTTTCGCCTGATACTCATGGATGTTCATTTATGACT
>JALXCS010000183.1:10815-19395 GCA_026990815.1 Methylomonas sp.
CTCCTGATAATACTAAAAGTGGTATTTTATACTTTTCACGAAGCATTTTTTCCTTAACAAAAACTTTGTTGTACCTTTCACGTTCAAGAATGCCCGTTTTGAGCGGGTAGATTTTCGTAAAGGACTAGGCGCAGAACTGCAGGAATAGCAATCTATTTCAAGGTTCTACAACAACGCCATTGCGAAAATATGTTCGTTGAAAATGGATATTCTTGAGCGTGAAAGGTATATAACTTCTGCGAATCGTAAAAAATTTTTTTGCAAGGTTATTCTAGCGAAGTCTTTATAAAACGCTATGCTTTATCTTAAGGAACCAATCATTAGCCTGGTTTTTCAATCATCACGCTTGATTAATTATTAAATTCAAATGCCTAAAGCCATCCCTGAAACTATTTTTCCTTGCCCGTTTTCAAAGTCCTACGGCATCCCGGGGCGACAAGCATGGTTGATCCTGAAAATATATCTTATTTATCGTTTCATTCTGGCCTGCCTATTTGTGATTTTGTTTCATTCACGCTTCGGCCCATCATTATTAGGCTCATATGATCAAAAACTTTATATCATTAGCAGCGGGCTTTTTTTACTAGTTACTCTAATATCAGCTATTGGAGTATTCTGGCGCTTATCTCCTTACGCAGCCCAAGCCCAAATACTTATTTTCACAGACATTCTGTTCATTACCCTGATTATGCATGCCAGCGGTGGAATTGCCAGCGGCACGGGTATGTTATTAGTGGTTTCCATGGCTGCAGGCGGCTTATTAATCGGAGGTCGCTGCGCTATCTTATTTGCGGCATTAGCCACCCTTGCCATACTGGCAGAACAAATTTATGCCGATACCAATAATACTTTTGATGGCACAACTTATACCTACGCGGGCATGTTAGGCACTGCTTTTTTTACCATTGCTTTGCTCACTGTAATTTTAGCGGAACGAACTGAAAAATCCGAACGACTCGCTAATCAAAGAAAAAAAACCATTGCTAAACTGGAAACATTAAACCAGTCCATCATTCAGCATTTCCAATCTGGCATGATTATTTGTGATGAAAACCAATATGTCAGCATGATTAATGAAACTGCAAGCCATCTACTGGGTTTTTCAGGTTCTCCTGAATCCCTCTCCTGTATCAACAGGCAGCTTTCTGAAATTTTCAGCAAATGGCGGAAAACCCCTTCCCGGCATTTTTTCTTCATAAAAACCAATCAACAAAATGAAATCCAAATTCATTTTCAAGAATTACCTGTTCACCAGGAAACCTATTTTTTGATTATGCTTGAAGATATGGCCATCTATAACCAAAGATTACAACAAAGCAAACTAGCCTCTCTTGGCAGATTGACGGCTAGTATTGCCCATGAAATACGAAACCCGCTTGGAGCAATCAGCCATGCTGGTCAATTACTTTCTGAATGTCCAGATTTGTCTCCGGAAGATCAACGTTTGACAGGAATTATTCAAATCCATGCCCAAAGGGTCAACACAATCATTGAAGACATTTTACAACTGTCCAGGAGAAATGCATCGAAAAAACTGAAAATAGATCTACTAGACTGGTTACCCCACTATTTGGAAAATTTTCTGTCAGAACATAATATCAGCGCCGATCAATTTAACCTTTCCCTCGACGATACTGACTTATGTGCATTAATTGACCCAGGCCAACTTAAACAAATTATGGATAATTTATGTCGAAATGCATTAAATTATGGTTCTCCAGAAAAAGGGAAAATAACTATAAAATGTTATTATCTACTCACAGAATTAGTGATCGAAGTAATTGACCTGGGTGCGGGAATTGCTGCTGATGATCTTGAACACCTTTTTGAGCCTTTTTTTACCACTTCAGGATCAGGCACTGGTCTTGGTCTGTATATTTCCCGGGAATTAGCCCAACTTAATAAGGCTAAACTGGACTATTATGATAATGATGGACAAAGCTGTTTTCGCCTTGTTCTAATTGATGCTAACAAAAAAACTGAATTATGAGCCATTATCTTGCATTGATTGTTGATGATGAACCAGATATTCGAGAATTACTGGAAATCACGCTCAACAGAATGAAAATTGATACGCTTAGCGCTGAAAATATCACCGCTGCTAAAACTTTACTCCAAAACAACAAATTTAATCTGTGTCTGACAGACATGAAATTACCCGACGGCAACGGACTTGGACTGGTAGATTTCATCCAGGCTAAATATAGCCATTTACCTGTTGCAGTCATCACCGCCCATGGCAATACCGAAACGGCCGTCAAGGCAATGAAAACTGGGGCTTTTGACTTTCTATCCAAACCCGTAGATCTACAGTCGCTAAGGCTACTGGTTAACAGCGCTTTAAAATTAAGCGCACCTGCAGCACGCGAAAGACGATCTCGGGACACGCTACTAGGCGAATCTGAAGCCATGCGTTTTATTCGTTCCAAAATAGCCAAAGTCGCCCGCAGTCAAGCTCCAGTTTTTATCAGCGGCGAATCTGGATCAGGAAAAGAATTAGTCGCCAAGCAAATTCACAAACAAAGTCCTCGTAATGACCAACCCTTTATTGCTGTTAATTGCGGCGCCATTCCCCATGAGCTTGTAGAAAGCGAATTTTTCGGCCATAAAAAAGGTAGTTTTACAGGAGCCCATAGCGATAAAGAAGGCTTGTTCCAAGCGGCTGAGGGTGGAACTCTATTTCTGGACGAAGTCGGCGACCTTCCAGCGGCACTACAAGTGAAGTTGCTAAGGGCCATTCAAGAAAAGAAAATACGCCCAGTTGGCGGCTATCAGGAAATCAGTACCAATGTCCGCATCCTGAGTGCCACCCATCAGAATCTGGCAAAAATGGTACAAGAAGGATATTTCCGTCAGGATTTATTTTACCGGATTAATGTTATCGAACTGGCAGTTCCACCTTTGCGTGAACGGCGCGAAGACATCCCTAAACTTGCTCAGCATTTCCTGGAAAATATTGCCGGAAAAAGCGGCTTACCGCAGCCAAAACTCTCCAATGACGCTATTCTTGCCCTGAAACAATACCCATTCCCAGGTAATGTACGTGAACTCGAAAATATTCTGGAACGCGCCATTGCTCTTTTTGACGGAGATAGAATTGAAAGCACAGATTTAAACCTGCCTGATCTTGTCAGCCCACCCGCACACACCTCTTCAAAACCTCAAGATCTTATCCAGGGTTCATTGGAAAATTATCTAGAAGAAATTGAAAAACAAGCCATTAGTGAAGCTTTAGAGCAAAATAAATGGAATAAAACAGCTACAGCCAAACAACTGGGACTGACTTTTAGATCCTTGCGTTACCGCTTAAAAAAATTAGGATTGGAATAACATTTGCCCTTGCTTATAAAAAGGCATTTTTACTGTCTATGTCTCAATAAGTAAGTGGCCATAAGTTTTTTAACAATTTTGCACAGGATATTTTGTGATTTTCAAAACGCAACGCAGGGCACATAATTAAGCTATGTAGCCGAAGTTGCAACGATGAAGATTGCAAAATAGACCCGCAAAAAGTTAAAAAAATTATGATCTCCTACTTAGGAACGAGAAAGAAATTCCAGCCCCAATTTAATCAGGCCTTATATTTTTCCAAGGTTTTTAATTGCTCGATTGCTGCATTTATCTTTGTCGTAGCGGCATCATCCAGCTCATTGTTTTTATAGACTTTTTCCAGCAACCCTTCGGTTACCATTGCATCTTTGATCCATCGTTTCATGAAACGATAATTTGCCGCAATGGTAGAAACCTCTCCCGTTTCTGGATTACGTAACTCTTTAACATCCGCCTCAGGTTTTGCCGCTGTCTTGGGCTGTGGCTTTTTCACTTGAGGTTTTTTGGCGGGTGCCGATTTTGGTTTGCTAGTCGCTGGTTTTGGGGTACTCGGCTTGGCAGCAGCAGTTTTTTTCGGGGTTTGTTCTTCAGCTTCAGGAGCGGATGTCTTTTCCTTTTCAGCTTTGGAATCACTAACAATAACGTATACCACGTAAGCAACAAAAATTGTCGTTAAAATAAACAGGCCTTCAGTCATCTTTGCTCTCCATCATTCATTCGAATGTTATTATAATTTTCCCTATGCTTTTCTCATCACAAAAACAAAGGAATTTGAAAAGTTACATGTTTACTATCAGCAATCCAACTGTTCATTGATCACCTGATTGCTGAATATACCAGAACTGCCGAGCCTAGGTAAACCATATCATCAAAAATAAGCCTATTATTTAATCAACTGGTTTATTTTCGTATGCCAAACTGGGCAAATCTTCCCGCAACCCCATAGCATACCGATTAAAAAACTGTTTAATCAAGGCATTATTATTAATCCAGTTCATACCCTCTGATCTAAGCATTACAAACGGTGAAACAGACACTTTATATATTTTGTTAATGGCATCCATACTCGCCATCATAGCCAGATTGTCACCTTTTCGCCAACGCTCAAAATTCCGTAGCACACGCTGACTGGCAATCGGTCTATTCACTTTTTTTGCCTGTATGATCAATTCTGCAATTGCTGCAGCATCCAATAATCCGGCATTAGCCCCTTGTCCTGCTAAAGGATGCATGGCATGTGCAGCATCCCCGATCAGCACAAAATTCTCATCAATATACCGCTGTGCAAATTGAAAACGAAGAGGAAATTTCGCTCTTGGCCCAACGTCAATCATTTTGCCCAATATTCCTGCCGATGCCTGCTCAAGAACCGCCAGAAACTCATCATCATTCATCTGTTGATATTTTTCGGAAGTCTCAGTTGATAATGTCCAGACAATTGAACATTGACCATTCGCCAAAGGCAAAAAAGCCAGTGGCCCTTCTGTTAAAAATCGTTGCCATGCTGTATTTTGGTGATGTTTCTCTGTTGTTACAGTAGCTACCAAGCCATCTTGCTGATAAGCCCAGCCCTTGGTTTCAATTCTCAGTATTTCCCTTAATCGGGAATCACGACCATCAGCGGCTATAACCAAATTGGCTTCATATTCACTGCCATCATCCAGTTGTACTCTCCAACCCTGTTTTATTTTTTGCAGCTCATTCACAGTCGCGGGACAAATCAAGTTGGCGCCCGACAGTCTCTCAAGCTTATCCCATAATGATGCAACTGTAATCCGATTTTCAACAATATGTCCTAATTGGTCGAATTCAGTATCCGCACAATCAAAATGTAATTCTCCATTGCCATTGGCATCCCAAACCCGCATCTGGTAATACGGGCCAACACCATGCTCTACCATGACTGGCCAAACTCCAATTTTTTCCAAAATATTTTGTGATGCTTTAGTTAAGGCCGAAACTCGTAGATCAACAGTATCATTCGGCCATGTTTTTTGGGGTTGAGTCTCGTTAATTAATGTTGTTTTTATATCTGCTTCCGCTAAAATACATGCCGCCGTTGCACCAACGATACCGCCCCCTACAACAATTACTTCATACCGTTCAGTCATAATGTCTTTATTTCCCGAAACGTGGCATGCGTCCACTTAAGCCCATTGCATACCTGGCCACTTGAGTTTTGGCAAATGGCAGTTGATCCAGCAAGGTTAACCCCATGTTTCTAGCTGCAGCAACAGACAGCCATTCATTAGAAAAAATTCGCACTACACTATTTGTAAAAGTCACTACTCTGTCATGATCTTCCTGCCTGGCTTTTGCATAATTGTTCAGAACAGAAACATCACCAACATCATTCCCTGATTGGTGTTGTTCTATAATCATTTCAGCCAATTGCACAACATCCCTTAAACCTAAATTAAACCCTTGCCCGGCAACCGGATGCAATTGATGCACAGCGTTACCGATCATGACAACCCGATCATCAATCATCCGCTCGGCACGAACCAGAGTTAATGGAAAGGAATGCCTTGAAGCCAGTAATGAAAATTTTCCTAAGCGATAACCAAAACAATCATGGAGTTGCTCAACAAAGTCAGTCTCACTCAAATCCAATAATGAGTCGGCCTGTTCATGGGTTCTTGTCCAAACTACAGAAAATGCATGGGCCATAGGTAATAGAGCTAATGGTCCCGACGATGTAAATCGCTCATATGCAATATTTTGATGACTTTTTTCCGGTTTTACTGTCGTCACTATGGCTGTTTGGCCATATTCGACATTTTGTTGGTTGATTTCCAGCAATTTTCTTACTGACGATTGACCACCATCAGCGCCAATAATCAACTGTGCTGAAAGATTTTGTGGTTTCTCACCTTTTTTTATACTCATATGAGCCAAATGACTATCTGACGCCAGTCCGACAACTCTGGCCGGACAAATCTGTTCAATTTCATATTGATCCAGTAATTGGGAGACATGGGTTTCGATATCCCGGGCGGAAATAACAAAACCCAAGGCTTTAACTCCTTCACGTTCCGCAGATAGCCGGGTTTTACCAAAATGACCCTGGTCCGAAATATGAATTTTTTTTATAGTTGTAGCTTTTGCTTCAACTCCCTGCCATATTCCGAGCCTCGCCAACATCTTAACAGTCCCGACAGCCAGAGCCAATGCCCTGTCGCCTGCTCCGGAATTTGCTCTTTGTTCACGGCTTAGAGCTTCAATTACAGCTATATTCAAGCCTGCTTGTTTTAATGCAATCGCCAGACAACCACCCGCCAATCCGCCTCCGGCAATAATAATTTGATAATCAGTTCGCATCAGACTTCCTGCATGATCGATTCAATTTCATCAATGGTTTTGGGAACCCCGTTAGTCAGCACCTCATATCCATTTTTCGTGACCAAAACATCATCTTCAATACGAATACCAATTCCCTGCCATTTCTTGTCGACAGTTTTACAATCCAAAGGTATATACAAACCGGGCTCAATCGTTAATACCATTCCAGGCTCAAGAGTCCGCCATTCTCCATCAACCTTGTAATCACCGACATCATGTACATCCATTCCCAGCCAATGCCCGATTCTGTGCATAAAAAACTGTTTATATTTTTCATCCTTAATCAACTTAGGAACACGCCCTTTCAACAGCCCCAGTTTCACCAGGCCACTGGTGATTACTTCGACTGCAGTCTCATGGGCCAAATTCCAGGGCAGCCCAGGTTTAATCTGCTCAATTGCTGCAAGCTGGGCATCCAAGACCAATTGATATAATTGCTTTTGTGCTGGCGAAAACCGACCGCTTACCGGAAAAGTACGGGTAATATCAGCAGCGTAATGATCACATTCCGCGCCCGCATCAATCAGCAACAGATCACCTCGTTTTAATTTTGCGTCATTTTCAGTGTAATGAAGTATACATGCATTCTTGCCGCCCGCAACAATTGATGGATAAGCAACCGCTCTCAAACCCAACTGCATAAAACTGTAAATCAGTTCCGATTCCACCTGATATTCAAACATACCTGGCTGGCATTTAAGCATGGCACTGACATGCCCCTTGGCGGAAACCTCCGCTGCTCGTTTCATTAGCTGAATCTCCGCGGCACTTTTGAATAACCGCATTTCGTGCAAAATATGTTCCAATGAGACCAACTCACCCGGTGCAGTAACACCGGTTCTTGACTGGGAACGAATATGTGTCAACCATTCCAGTAAATTATGATCCAGTTCGCTATCCCTGCCCATCGGATAAAAAACCTTACCTTTATTTTCCAGCAGCCCTGGCAAAATATCTGCAACATCGGTAATAGGAAAAGAATCATCAGCCTCATAAACTAGAGTTGCCCCTTCCAACCCAGCATGAGCACCTTCCCAAAGCGCCTTTTTTTTATCAAACTCGCGACAAAAAAGAATGTATTCTCCTTCTTTGCGTTCCGGGATAAATACTGCCAGCGCATCCGGCTCATTAAACCCGGTCAGATAATAAAAATCACTATCCTGACGAAAAGGATAATCAACATCTCGATTTCTGGGCCGCACTGAGGCGCTACTGATAATTGCAATATTTTTTTTACCAATTTGCGCCATCAATTGCCTGCGGCGCCTTTTAAATTCAGCTTGCTTCATTCTTCGTCAAATTAATGTAAAACCTTTTCGTCATCACTTATGTTAAATTCCACCTTAAACAACATAACTGCTGCCCGCAAATACTCCTGAATCTCCATCAGGGCATTTTCAATTTCTTCATCATCCTCATCTCCATCTATATCCATTTTGGAAAATTCGACAATATCCTTGATGATTTCCCGAGTTTCTCCTGGCCATTTTGTTTCTGACGTTGAATAGCCAACACCCAACAAAAAGCCTTTACTCCAATTTCTTAATGCAGCTATTCTCTGTTCAAGATCTGCGTCATTATCAAGTAGTAACAAATCAAAAGCGAATTCGTCTCCATTAATCAGTTCTTGAGTCTGCTCAAATAAAGACACCAGCAATTGTCTATCTTCTTCCAGTAACTCAATAGTATCTTGAAACATTTCGTTCAACCAAACCATAGACTCGGTTTTTTCATCAATACACAGCATCCCAGTTGCCATACCATGTGCTTCCGCTGCAGTAACAGTTGGATCAATTTTTTCAATTATTGCATCCACAACCCGATAAATCATGACCCTAACTACCTATATATCAAAAAATACAACTGAAAAATTAAAAATTTCAATAGAGTTATGCTAACATTATAAAT
>JALXCS010000184.1:0-1336 GCA_026990815.1 Methylomonas sp.
CCAGAAGCGGCAAAAATACTCAGAAAACGCATCCATGAAATGTATCAGTATTTTGATCAACAATTAGCCCGCCAGGATTTCCTTGCCGGATCAAATTACAGCATTGCTGATGTTACCGTTCTGCCACCCATAATAGGTAAAGAACAACAACTCGTTGATTATCAACATCTCAACCGCTGGCTGCAACTTCTGAAAAACAGACCCGCAGTCAAACGAGGCATGAAAGTACCTAATCAGGGCTAGAACCATGACAATTAACACTAAGCAAAAGGCCTACCATTTTTTTTTGATGGTCACTACCAAACCAAAAACTGTAGTGATACTGGGCTTGCTGATCATTTCCATATTTGCAGCATTTATCCCGAGCCTTCAAAAAGACACTCGTTCAGATGCCTTTATTCCTTCCGATCATCCAGCACTCATTTTTCGCGAACAAACCAAAAAAATATTTGGCCTACAAGATCCATTAGTGGTTGCTGTCATTAATGAAGGTGAAAAAGGAGTATTTAATCCACATACTCTGTTATTAGTCGATTGGCTGACAACACAAATTTCAGCTCTGGCACAAGTTGACCCGGATAGGGTAACCAGCCTTGCCAGTGAAAATAATATTCTGGGTACCGAAGAAGGTATGCTTGTGGAAGCTTTTTTTGAACAACCTCCGGTCAATCAGTCTGATGCTGAAAAAATTCGTTACGCAGTCATGGATTTCCCTCTGTATTTGGGTAGTTTGGTGGCTAAAAATGGCAAAGGGACTTTAATTGTTGCTGAATTGCATGATCAAACTCAAGCGCAGCAAGCGTATGAAGAAATATTACAAATAGTTGAAAAAGCGCCCATACAGGAGGGAGAGCAAATTCACGTAGCAGGTGAAGGTGCTGTCGCCGGGTATATGGGGGCCTATATCGACGCTGATGCATTTAGGTTAAATCCACTTGCTGCCATTGTCATTTCTCTTGTCTGTTTGCTTGCATTCCGAACATTACGCGGGATGTTACTACCGAATTTGATCGTTCTGGCCACTGCAGCCAGTGCTCTGGGATTAATGGCGGCATTTGGTGTAAGTTTTTTTGTGATTACCAACGCTTTACCTGTGGTGTTAATAGGAATTGCGGTTGCAGATTCTATTCATATTTTAAGTGAATATTATCAACGAATGGCTGAACGACCTAAACAAACCTCTCGCACCTTGACCGTTGAAACCATGGTCAACATGTGGCGACCAATTACCTTGACTTCATTCACTACAATGGCTGGATTTTTAGGTCTAAGCCTTGCTTCAGTGATGCCACCCATGAAATATTTCGGACTCTTTGCTGTTGTTGGCGTTGCAGTT
>JALXCS010000184.1:1346-5923 GCA_026990815.1 Methylomonas sp.
TTTATTCACTGATTGTATTACCCGCGATTCTGAGCCTACTCAAACTAAAACCAAGCAAAGCTTATCCAAGTGGACAACAGAAAAATGATGGCTTTGGCATCATGATGCGCAAATTGGGGACTCGAGTAATCCGCTTTCCTAAAAGCATTATCTTGTTATCGGTAACTATTATGATCGCAGGTGGTATAGGAGCAAATAAAATCAAACTGGATGAAAACCTGATCAGGACTTTTGATCCCCAGGAACCTATATTTATTGCTGATAGCGTTTTAAATCGTTTGTTTGATGGCAGCCATTACCTGGACATCATGATTGAAACACCCAAAGCCGAAGATTTATTTAAACCGGAAAATTTAAAACACATTGAAGCATTGCAAGCATATTTGCAAACATTACCTCATGTCCAGGGTAGTACCTCAATTGTCGATTATCTAAAACAAATGAACAGAGCATTAAATGAGGGCAAGAGCACCGCTTATCATTTACCGGACAATGCTGATTTAGCCGCACAGTATTTTTTACTGTATTCCTCCAGCGCAGATCCAAACGATTTTCAAGAAGAAGTTGATTATGACTATCGTCTGGCCAATATCAGAGTAACTTTGAATGATGGCCGTTATTCTGTCATCAAAACCGTTGTCGAAGAGGCACAGCAATATATCGGATCACAATTCAATTCTACACAGATTAATGCTCGTTTAAGTGGACGCGTAAATGTTGATTATTACTGGATCAAACGTTTGGGGGATAGTCATTTCATCAGCATCGGAATTTCTCTTGCCTTGGTCTGGTTAATGGCGTCGATAAGTTTTCGTTCATGGTTTGCCGGAACAATGGCGCTGCTGCCCGTGGTTATCACCATATTAATGATTTATGCGGTAATGGGATTTACCGGTATCTGGTTATCCATCAGTACCTCCATGTTTGCAGCTATCGCTATTGGGCTAGGCGTAGATTTTTCCATTCATACTCTCGAGCGCATACAAAATCTGATGCGCCAGCAACATCAATCTATTGATCAGGCTATTTTGAACTTATACCCATCAACAGGTCGTGCACTTTTTTTTAACTTCGCTGCATTAGCTCTGGGCTTTGGCTTGCTATACAGCAGTAAGGTCATTATTCTTCAGGAATTTGGTTTGTTAGTAGCTGTGGCTATCGCTTCCAGCTTTATTGCCAGTATGACGGTTCTGCCAGCTTTACTAAAGGTGATACATCCCGAATTTTTGCAGGTAAATAAAAAACCCATCAAATCAAAATTTCATCGTCTTAAAACAGGAGTCAAACAATGACCAAACAACAAACAAAAACTGCACTCATCACAGGTGCAACTGGTGCAATAGGATATGAGTTCTGCAAACATTTTGCCAGGGATCAAACTAACCTGGTGATGATTGCTCGAAATCAATCAGAACTCAAACGAATCAGTGAACAACTACAAGCTGAATTTGGTATCGAAACCATCATCATTGCTTTGGATTTAACTTCACCAAATGCACCCCAAAAAATATATCAAATGATTCGAGATCAAGAAATACATGTCAATTATCTGATCAATAATGCAGGCGTTGGTTTTTACGGGGTTTTTTCAGACGCAGACCCTAATGACATAAACCTTATGATTAATTTGAATATCACAGCACTGGTACAACTCACCCGGTTATTTTTACCCGATATGTTGCAACAAGGGGGCGGACATATTTTAAATGTCGCTTCGTTGACTGCTTTTCAACCTGGGGGACCCAATGCTGCCATTTATTATGCCAGCAAAAATTTTGTGTTGGCCTTTAATCGGGGTTTGACTGCTGAACTTAAAGGTACACAGGTTTATAGCACAGCTTTTTGTCCCGGCCCGTTAAAAACCAATTTTTCTAAACAAGGTGATTTTTCAGCAACTCGTTTGTATCGTTATTTTAGTGGTGATACCCAAAAACAGGTCGCAAAAGCCTATCGGAAGACTATGAAAGGTAAATCAATTGTCGTACCTGGTTTAGTCAATAAAATATTGGCATTTAGTGGAGAATTACCTCCTCGCAGTATTGCTCTGTCAGTCAATAAATTTTTGCTGAAATAATTCCATTATCCCATCCGGTTTTTCAATAAGAGAAAACATCATGAGAACACCAGTTTCGATTTTCATTTTTTTAGTTACATTTTTTAGTGCATCCTCGGTACTTGCAGAATTACTCCCGGGGGATGAAATAGCCCGCCGCATCAATGCTCGTGATGAGGGCGAAGCAGTTTCAAGATTACTGCTCATGGAAATGACTGATAGTAGAGGTAAACAGCGAATCAGAAAAACCAAAGGTTATCGAAAATATTTTGGTGATGAAAAAAGAACAGTCATTTTCTATCTGGCTCCCAAAAATATCAAAGGCACTGCATTTCTTACCTACGATTATCCGCAACCAGACAAAAGCGACGATCAGTGGTTATACCTTCCTGCAATGCGTAAAGTCAGGCGAATATCAGCATCGGATCGAGGTGATTATTTTCTCGGAACCGACTTTTCCTATGAAGATATCAAACTGGAAACAAGGGTCTCAATGGCTGATTATCAAAGAATAACTACTGGAGAAAGTGAAGTTGATGGTTTTCATTGTCTAATTATGGAAAGTAAACCCGTTAACGTTGAAATTGCTGCAGAACTAGGGTACAGCAAAGTGGAACAATGTATAGATGACACCATCTGGATGGTACGTCAATCAAAAATGTGGGACACCCAGGGAAACCTATTAAAAACCATTAATTTTAAAGATATACGCGGAATTCAAGGAATCTGGACGCAACATGTAATCGAAGTAGACAACCATAAAACAGGCCATCATACTCGTTTTGTGTTTTCTGATGTCCAGTATAACCAAGGAATAAGTGACCAGATTTTTACAAAAAATGCTTTAAAGCGTGGCCAATAACTGCCATAAAATAATGCAGAATATTATTAATTTTTTATTATTAATTTTATGGCAATCAGTTTCTTTAGCAGTTGAATTTGAAACGGCTATTACTGCAACCGGCAGATGGTTCATCAACACTGATAATGGTGACAGCCAGTCACTCCGCCTGAACCTTATCCCAGAACTCGATGTCGGTTTCAACAATGGTTGGCAATTCACATCTTCACTACGACTACAAGCAGAAGTAATTAACGGCCTGCAGATAGATGATATTAATCGCGCCAATTACAGTGATTACACCAAACCAGCACTGCTGAACCGTGAAATAGAATTAGAACTGCGTGAATTCTATATTCAAGGCGACATTAGTAATACTTTTGTGTCCCTGGGGAAACAACAAATCACTTGGGGTAAAGCTGATGGACTGAAAGTGCTCGATATTGTTAATCCACAATCATTTCGTGAGTTTATCCTGGATGATTTTGACAATTCCAGAATTCCTTTGTGGACTGTCAATATCGAATTTCCCGTTGCCGAGTGGAACTTTCAGGTGCTTTGGATACCCGATCAAACTTATCACGAGTTGCCCAAGCAAAATGCTACTTTTGCCTTTTCTTCACCTGAAGTAGTGCCAGCTGGTCCTCCTGGTATACAAGTCAACCTCAAACAGGCAGAACGCCCTAACAATATTTTTCTGGATTCTGATTTTGGTATTCGCGCTTCTACATTTTGGCAAGGTTGGGATATAACTTTTAACTATCTTTATCAATACAATAATATGCCGGTTCTCAGACAACAATTAGCAATATCTGATGGAAAACCCGCAGTCACGATAACACCTGAATACGAGCGTACCCACGTCTTTGGTACAACCTTCAGCAATGCTTTTGCTGATTGGGTGATCCGAGGCGAAATTGGTTATTTTACTGACCATTTCTTTATCGCCAAAACACCTTTTCTGAATCAAGGAGTTGTGAAAAGTCCTGAGTTACACTATGTCTTTGGTGTTGACTGGAATGCTCCTTTGGATATTTTAGTGAGCATGCAATTAATCCAAAGTTGGATTTTCTACGGTGCGGATAAAATCACTCGAGATAGACTCGACACTTCAATCACAGCACTCATTCGCCGTAATTATTTATATGACACTTTAGTTGCTGAAATTTTGCTCATTGCCAACATTAATAATGGTGATGGTATCATCAGACCAAAAATTATTTATGAATGGCAAGATAATGTTAAAACATGGATTGGTGCTGATATTTTTTATGGCGACAGGCAAGGTATATTCGGTCAATTCAATCAAAATAGCAGAATCGCTTTTGGAATAGAGGTTTCTTACTAACCCTGAATCCGTGACTTCAATGCAGATTCAACTAAAAAAGAACCACACTGGCTTCCTGGGTTACTTGTGATTGACGACTTTTCATATAAAGATTCCCCGGTTGTTACATGATATTTATCAGACAAATTAACTTCCTTTTTTAAGAAAAGTTCGTTTAATCTGGTATTTCGCTTATCCGGACTGGGTAATTGCATATTCCAGAGCAAACCTGCCACCTAATCCAGTGATGTCTGCCACCCTGATTGGGAGGTTGGTATAGCGAAATCGACGCAGGATAACACCACGGTATCCTAACAACCCTTTTTTCATGATCGTTAAGGGGGTTGAGATGCCAG
>JALXCS010000185.1:0-14196 GCA_026990815.1 Methylomonas sp.
GAAGGCCGCACAAATCACATGATTTTTTTTTGTTGCACATTTAGGTTTGTAAATTATAGGGAGTGTCTTACATCAATGATAACAAATAATATTTTTCCAGTCCTTATGGGAATGGAATAGCTTATGGTTATTCAATAACAGAAAAAACTTTAGCAAGGCAAGGAAGGAGCCTTGCTAAAGTTTGAGGAAGTGACAAATTGATAGCTTAATGGAAATTGATGCGGGCTGTGTAAGTCATTTTTTTGATGAATTAATGAAGATAAATAGTTATCAGCATTTATCAGGCCAAATTACAAGACTAAGAAATATAGGGAAAAAATAATTAGTCGTGCAGATAAACCTAAATAATTAGGGGATATACGGTGAATTAAGCGAGTTATTTAACATAGTTTAATTAAGGATTTGATGTTGCGATGATCTGATAGAATCAGTTGATCAAGAATGGCATGCTGATTCATGATGTTACTTGATACACATGTTTTAGTCTGGCTGGATGCGGGCGACACCTGTTTGGGAAAAATAGTTTTGCAGGCAATAGGCAAGGCATTTAAGGAAAATACCTTGTTTGTATCAACGATTAGTTTCAGAGAAGTTACCCTGCAAATTCAACACATTAAAATAGAAGATAGATATTGGCGTTGGACGCTT
Source organism: Methylomonas sp. (assembly GCA_026990815.1). Classification (GTDB taxonomy): domain Bacteria; phylum Pseudomonadota; class Gammaproteobacteria; order Methylococcales; family Methylomonadaceae; genus JALSJK01. The sequence continues at coordinate 649 of JALXCS010000185.1, forward strand.
ACGTTCACTAGCATTAAGTTATGCCAATCACTTCAGTAGATACTCTCATAAAACACAACTCAAATTGAGCAATAATCATAAAAATTCTTAATTTAATGGCAGTGACGCTCACGGTGGGGGCGAGGAGAATTTGGATAATAAATGGGATAAGCATGATGTCTCCAACAAACTTTTCCAGGTTCATTGGATGAGCAGTGGATAGCGGTTATTGAGGTTTTATCGCCCTCCTCTTTCGAAGAGGGCTTTAGACAAATGATTTACTGCTTTTTGGTGCCTGATGGGCATTGGGTGCCGGGAAATTGTCTGCAAACTTTGATAATGGTTGTTCCTCCCGGTGTACGAATGGGTACATCAGCGCAGCATTTTACTGAGGTGCTTCTTAGTTTTAAAGTGGGTTCAGGGGGTTGTTCAAGTTCAGACGTTGATTTTTTAGTAAAAACAACGGAGCCATCATCCGCTAATTCCGGTACGTAGACTTCTGAATAGGATGGGGTCTGTTCTGCTTGAGCGGTTGAAATGGTCAATAGTGAAACGAAAATGGAAAGAATGAGATATTTGATGTTATGATTATTCATGATAAACCTCGCTTGTTTTTGTTATATAAATGCGTAGCCTGGAATAGTTTTATAAGACTAATTCCCAAGATTCAGATTAACACTTTTGTTCACCGAGGTCAGTAAATTCTGAAGCAGTGAAATGGAAATCAAAAAACATCAAAATCAAAAATTACCTGGCCAAAAAGTGTCCGTTCAGGTAAAAAACGCGCTCGGCTTGGTAAACCGGTTATCAGATTTCTATCCGCATATTGGTAATTTTCATTCAGCAAATTTTTGATGCCAAATTCTGCTCGGCCATATCTTTTGGGAAATTTGTAGCCGATAAGAGCATCAATTGACCAGAAATGTTCGTGTCCAGAGCTTTTGGCAGTATCACTACGGACCCGTTGTTTAACAAAAGTAGCTCGAAATTTTGAATATAAGCCATTGGTAGCAAAATAATTAAACGAAATGGGCACTTGATGGGTAACAATATCGCTGAGGAAGGGATTGTTGTTCGAAACTTCTTTGCTAATTTGGCGGTCAAGAATCACTAACTGATATTCTATGCTTGTCGAGATTTGCTTGGTTGGCGTCCAATTAAAATAGCTTCTGGCAGTAAATTCATGTTGTCGTTCGTACTTTATGAAGGATGAATCAGCTGTTACCTTGATGAAATCAGGACTGCTGTCGTCAATAAGCGGGATAACTGGCTCTGAAATAATGACCGGCACTTTGAGTTTCCGATAAGTGCCTTCGAGTCCAAAATAAGTGGATTGATTAAATTTATGATCGAGTCCTAAGCCAAAGTGTTCGTATTTGGTACCGGTATCATCATCAAAAAATTGTACAAAACCGGCAATTTGAGCCGGTTCAATGGTTTGATTAGCGCCAAAATTTTTCTTTACACCCTGAAAATATGCTGCCCGAAGTGTGGTTTTATCAAATAGGTTCCATAACAGACCAAGTTTGGGGTTAAAGCGTTGTATATCTGGCAAGGTATGGTTATCAATGGAGTCAAAACTGACGCCTAGAATTGTGGTGAGATTTTTATAGTTTAGAAAAGAGTATAAATAAGCGTTGATATGATCAGAATCGTGATCTGTGCGAGTATTGATCTCGAGGGCAATATCTTTAGCAGGAATGTTAAAAAAACCAGGAATGAAAAACCCAGGAATATGAATGTCTTGTGTCAATAATACATTTTGCGGCTGGTTATTATTGATATAACCGGCTCCGGCAATAAATTTAGCCCATTTCAAATCTTTGATCACTTGCAGTTCAATGCTGAACGTATCAGCATTATTATTTACGCTGACCGGGAGCGGATCACCAGCAAATTCAGTGATAAAACCCGAAGAAAAATCATCCTTGGTATAAATTCCTGAAAACAAAACATCGGTTGTTGGATCTGGTTGGTAATGTCCGCCGATTCGATAAAGTTGTCGTTTGAATTTTTCTTGCAGGGTATTTGAGAATAAGCGATTATTGAAATACTGACTCAAATCGCCATTTTTCAGAAAATTATAACGATATTCAAATTGCAGATTCAGCTTGTCTGTTAACTGGTATTGGACAAAAGCATTATAGATATCTTGTTTAATGGCATTATTTTCCCGAACTCCATCACTTTGAAAATGGTATTGACCAATACTGTAGGATAATTTGTTCCAAATCCCGGCGTGGACCAATTCTTCTCCATAACTGTCTTTATTGCCGATAATACCAGCCCCTTGAAAGGTAAATTGGTTACGCTCAAATAACGAATTGTATTCATTAAAAGATGTGCTGCCTAGAGTATTGGAAGCTAAGCGATCGCTTTCCGCTAAGCGAGGTTGAATAGGTGTTATATTAATCGGTTGTAATAATTGTGATTGCAAGAGCGCGCTGACGCGGGCAATTTCGTGACGTGGCAAAGCAGCGTAGTTATCAGCCAGTAAGCGATGGGCAGAGTAATTTGCCGGATCAATAGTGACTGATTTCCAGCCTTCAATCAGTCCTAATTGTTGAAAGCCAAGATCATTATAGATTCGGCCGAGGCTGGCGCTACGGGCAGCTAAATCTTCGTCAAGCAGTAATTTTGAGCGATAAACGCCACGGTTATCATTTAACTCGATGGCTTTTTGCATATCATGCAGGGCTTCGATGGGCCGGTTTTGGGTCTGCTTAAGAATGGCATCGTAAAACCATGGTGTTGGGTCATTTGGATCCATTTCCTTCGCGATTGAAAATTCAGTCGCAGCGAAATTTTCATTTTTAAGTTCGTAATAAGCCTTGCCTAAATAACTGCGAATAATGGCATTATTAGGGTCTAAATTGGCTGCGGTTTCCAATTCGCGGGTTCCTTGTTCGAGTCGGCCTGATCTTATTTTTGCCAAGCCCGAACCTAAATGCGCCAAAGGGTCGGAAGGATCAAATATGATCGCTTGGCTGAAAGCCTGACGCGCTTGCTCGATTTCAATTTGAGCCAGATAGACAAAACCGATTACTGTCTGGGTTCTTGGTTGTGCAGGATTTAGGCTTTGGGCTTTTTGAGCTGCATCGAGTGCGCCATTTTTATTTCCAGAAGCTAAGCGTAATTCAGCCAATCTAGCCCAGGCCAAAGCATTTTCAGGAGACAAATGTGTGGCTTGTTGGATGGCAAGCAAAGCTTTGTTAATATCAAACTTGGCCTGATAAATGTAGGATAAGGCAATTTGTGCGATAGCCGACTCTGGATTGCGTTTTGCTGCCTTCAGTGCCATCTCCTCGGCCCTGGAAAGTTGATTTTTGCTCAAAGCAATCACTGATTTAAGGGCCATCGCGGTGCTGAAAGTTGATTCTAGTTGTTCTGCTTGTTGCAGGTCATGCAAGGCTTCTTCGACGCTGCCAACGGTTAATAGTAAAGATGCCTTTAGAGCAAAAAAATATTCATTCTGCAGGTTTTTTGGCGTTTGTTCCAGAATCGTAAGTGCTTGAAAAATATTGCCGTGACGATAAGCAGATATGGCTTTTTTAATCTTTGGGGTATGGATGATTGTGGCCAGTTTCTGGTAGTCAACAATCGGAGGATAATATAACGCCCACTGTACCGCATCTTCAGGTTTAACTGTCAAGTGCTGTATTCGGGGCGGTTGATCCCGGGCGGCTATTGCCACAGAGCCTTTTTCAATTTTAATTTCACCAGACCGATTTTGTGCGGCAACACGACCATCAAATACCGCAATTTCTGTACGGCTGTTTTTTACAGTAACCAGGAATTCAGTGCCTTCATGCACTGCATTGACAAATGGTGTATAAATTTCCAGTTGATGGAATTTTCGGCTTCTAAAAAATGCCGAACCTTTGATAAAGTTTATAAACCAGGAATGTGATTGGTCTTGGACGGGTTCAGGAAAAATCAGTGTGCTGTTTTGCTCCAGTGTCACCAACGATTGATTGCTGAATTCTAGCGTTACTCTGCTATGGCGTAATGTTCGAATTTTATCACCAGGGCAAAAAATTTGACTGGGGCTGGTTTGTTGCCATACCGTTTGGTTACCGGATTGTATTTCAATACGACCATTCCCCGAGGCAATCCTGGCTAGCCATTGTTCGCACTCTGAAGCTATTGCAAAACTGGAAAAAAGTGTGAAGAAAAGAAAAAAAGACGATTTGAGAAAAACAGCCATATTGTTGTTCTTTTAATTGACGAGATTGTTATATTCGGTACATTTAACCTTTCCGCCGCATGATATTCAGACGAAAATGGCGACGCAATAATACTGAAAATCAAGAGGACTTAGCGAATGCTGAGCTTAACATAAAAATAAAGTGGATCCTATTTTAAGCTTATATTCGCAAACTTATATTAGCTAAAAAATACAGTCAAAATGCAATTCGGCCATTTAGTTTTTCGGTTTCAATAACAGCAGGTAATTGAGGGGGTTCTGTTTTTTCCATATAGAAAGGCTGATGAATTTCCAGGAAATGGATGTAAAACAGAGTGGGGCCGTCATTGGGGAAATTGTTTTTGATGGTGTTGAAAGCTTCTAATGCCTCTAGCCATTGGCTGTTCTTAAAAAATCCCAAGGCCCTAGAAAATTCTGATTTTAGTGAAAACCACGATTCGGGAATGTCCTGTTCTGGACCAATCAGTTCATAAATACTAATGGGTTTGGTTTTACCTTTTAGAATAAATTGACCAACTTCCCGCGTAAAAAAACCGGAAAAATTTTGAGTGATTTGTTCTGAAGCCAGAATCCGGGTACCCAATAACTTATTCAAGCCTTCGATGCGAGTGGCCGTATTGATAATATCACCGACTGCCCGATACTCATAATGCTCCTTTGCTCCAACATTACCCAGCCGCATACTGCCGTAATGTAGGCCAATACGGGTTGGAAGCTGGTCGAGCTGGCGTTGATTGAAATCATCAATGGCATTGATGATTTCAATTGCGGCTTGAGATGCAGCTTGTTGGGGTTTGTCGGCCGCATTAGAAACGGCCCATAAGGCCATCATGGCATCGCCAATAACATCAGAAATGATACCGCCATGTTTTTGAACCAGTGGAAACATAACTGAATAATACCGGTTCATCAAATCTGCCAGCTGCATTGGGTCTTTGGATTCGGATAAGGTTGTATATTGTCCGGCATCCGTGGCTAAACAAACTCCTTGTTTCAGCTCCCCATAACTGTTCATGATATCACTGGCAGGTCGGTTGGATATTTTTTCGACAACGTCCTTCGGTAAATAGAAACTGAATGCTTTTTGCAGGTTCTGATGGGAAAGATTTCGAGAGACAAAGTGAAAAATCGAGGCAGCCAATATAATTAACGGTGCCTGAATGAAAATTGGTGTGATAACGGGTAGCCAAAGGTTGAAAAATTTGAATAAATAATAACAAAGCAAAAAGTTGATCAGACAAACGAAAATGGTTGCAATGACAATTTTTTTGAAGGGTAAAAACCGGCAGAGGGCTGCTAGCATCATTCCCCAAAGAAGAACCATCAGAAATTGCCGGGAGAGAGGTAAAGGCTTTATCCAGGAATTATCAATCAGATTGGCAACAGCGGTCGCTGCAATTTCAATCGGGCTAATCGTATCAGCAGCAGAAGAGGAATAAACATTGTAAAACCCTGGGCTTTTTTCCGGCTGGATATTTTCAGAATAACCGACCAGGATAATTTTATTATGGAAGGTTTCGGGACGCAAGATATCGCTGACCAAAGCTTGATAGAAAGGGATCGTGGTAATTGTTCCTGCTTTTCCGTAGTGATTGAAGTACAAGCTGTCGCCGCTAGTATGAAAATTCAGCCAGGACTGCAATAATTGTTTCTTTTCTGACGAAATACCGGATTGCTTCAGTATGGATTGGAAGCGGGTTAAAAAAGTTGGATTCGTTTTAAAATGTTGGTAAATTTTTTGAACAAAATCGATAGTTGAAAATGGTTCTGCAAGTAGTGTAGCCAGATTAGGGTCAGTTTGTATCAGCAATGTAGACAATTCTGGTAAAGTTTTTTTTAAAACCGAGTTGTGGAAAATACAACTGGGGAAAGTAGGGGCTCCTCCGGCACTGGCTTTATAAACCCAGAATTGTTTTACTGAAGAGGCGGTTTTTGGCAATGGGAAAGGACAGACATCCAAAGCGGCATTTTCCAGCAGTGGAATAGGGTATACAACCTTTTCACTAATCATATTCGGAATGCTTGAACGCGATTTTCTGTTTACAAAAATAGTGCGCCTTTCAAGATAATTACTAAGAATAACGTTTTTTTCCGAGGCTATTGCCTCTGCCAGAATGTTGTCATTTCGAACATTGCGTGGTTCAGCAAAGTTAATATTAAAGGCAATAATGGCCGGTGCTTGTTGATTAAGTTTGTTGATCAATTCTGCATAATAAGACCGTGGCCATTTTTCAGGGTCTTCTGGTAATCGCAACACATCCGCTGATAATTTGTCGATACTGATAATGGTGACATCTTTGGGAGGCTGCTGTGGACCTCTGATTTTATAAAACCAGTCTAGACCAGCTTCCTCAAGATTTTCGCCCCAAGGGGTTAGGCTGAAAAGAGAGCCTAAAAAGCCAATGGCAAATGCAAGAATGCAGGCTTTTCCTGTCTTGATACAAACCATAAGCGGATTGGTTTCCATCCCTAATGAAAGGTAACAGCAAGTCTATGATGATTGCTCATCGGACGGAAAACCAATGATTATTGAGCATAAAGCAAGTATTGTTATTCATTTATTGGATGATAAGCATCAAGCCATAAGGCAGCTGCAGTGTCGTTGTTGACAAGCTGGTCATTATATTTATCAACTAACTAACTGTCTATTGTTGAAGTCGCTTGAGGAAAGCCAGAGAAGTATTTTTGAGCCAATTTAAGCTATTGTCAGTTTAGCTGTAGATCTTGTGTTAGTTCTAAAAGCAATTGCCATAGTCCAGCATCAATTCCTGGCAATTGAAAAAAATCCGTGGATACTGGATCCTGACATAGAGTTTTAACATATATTCCAATGCGATGCCCAGTGTTACTAATCGCGCAGATGCGCCCCAGAATTTTGAACCGGTATTAAATGAGGCTCTCCAAATGGAAACAACCCACCAGATAATTGGGTTGATCAATACAAAATGGGCAACGTCCCAACTTGAAACGGTTAAAGTGCCGGTTATTGCCAGATAGTCAATGTAAATCAGTGCCCCATTCAATAGAATAAAAAAAGGCCAGAATATTTTCCATAATGGTAAATATCCGCACCAGGCGGAGAACAGATAGTCACGGAAAGTTTTGTTTTTTGGGAAATCTGTAAATGGCTCAGGATTTGGGCCACTGATATATAGGATCAATAATAGCGCAGTGCTAATGGCAATAAGATCACTATAAGATACTAAGGAACTTTGGGATGTGATGATTGGCAGGGTGAAATAAAACATTTTTATTATTTTATGGCGAATATCTCAGGATAAGTTGCCCTTCACGTTGAATTAATTCAAGGTATTTCATAAAACTCATGCCCAGTAATATTTCATCTGTTTTCATGTAAGGATTTATGTTGGCTCGAATATTGTGTAGTGTGATGGCACCAATGCTGACTGAATCCAGGCGTGTCCCATAAACTGTTACTGTGCCATTTGCAGTGCTAACTTTCATAGGTATTTCCCTATCCAGATTTAATCGGCGGGCGACATGCTCCGGAATGCTAATCTGGGTGGCGCCAGTATCGAGCAAAAAAGTAACTGTCTTACCATTGATGGTGCCATTTGCAAGATAATGACTCTGGCGATTTTGTCGCAAAACGACTTCAGCAATTTGATCGGCATTGTAATAGACGACAATTTCCTGATTAGGATTATTTTGCCGATCCAGGTATTTTTTAAAAGCCATCGTCAGAATTCCAAGAAACAGAATCCAGGCCAGATAAGTCATCCATTGACCTATGTTGTGATTATTGGCTTTATCGTTCATCATCCAAGGGGTTTTTCAGGTTCAAGATAGGCGAAAATTGAAGCCTTTATTTTATTTAATTGATCTTGATTGGTAATGGGTTGTAAGTCGTCGTCGGTGATATAAAACATATCTTCCACCCGACTTCCAATCGTGGTAATTCTTGCACTGTTCAAATTAATATCGTATTCCAGAAATGCTTTGCTGACTCGAGATAATAACCCTGGCCGGTCTGTAGTAATGAGCTCCAGAATTGTACAATGGTGCTGATTATCCTGATGGAAGTTAATTTGGGTTTTGATGGGAAAATTTTTCGCCTGTCTGGACAATTTGAAAAAATTTGTTGAAAAGCTGGTTTTTCCTTCAATCAAGTTTTTTCTAACAGCAGAAATGATATTTAGCTCTCGGTACAGATCTTTTATCGGCTTGCCGGATTGTTCAAGTACCTGAAAGCTATTGAGCGTATAGAAATCTTTTGTTGAGACGATTCGGGCATCCAGGATAGTCATACCGAGTTGATCCAGAATATTTGTGCAATTGGAAAAAATACCAGGCTGATCTTTTGCATAGATAAATATTTCAGCACTACCTCGTTGGGTTTGCGGACGTAATAAAACCAATGGTAAATCCTGGTCACGGCTGGATGCAATGGCGGTGGTATGGCAGACAATTTCATCAGGATAGTACCTGAGAAAATAGTCATCCTTAAAATGTTCCCATACCCGATCAATCGTTTGGTCTGATATACCCTGCTTCTGTAATGCCTTGCGTGCTTCCAATTGAGTTTCTTTAATACGTTCCTGTAAGTCTGCTGGAGCTTGAAGTCCAAGTCGTAAGGTTTTATGAGTGGAGATATAAAGCTCCCTTAACAAAGAATCCTTCCAGGAATTCCACAATTTTGGACTGGTTGCCCGGATATCTGCCACTGTTAACAGGTAAAGGTGATTCAGATATTCAGCATTGCCTACCAGTTTGGCAAATTCATAAACCTCGTCGGGATCGCTGATGTCCTTACGTTGGGCAGTCATGGACATTAACAAATGGTTTTTTACCAGCCAGGCGATTAATTCAGTGTCATGTTTGGACAGCAGGTGCTGGGCACAAAAATCCCTGGCGATTTGTTCCCCCAGCGTGGAATGATCACCGCCTTTGCCTTTGGCAATGTCATGAAATAATGCGGCTAAAAACAAAATTTCCGGTTTGTTGATGCGGAAAAATACCATATTGCAAAAAGGTAATTCGTCATTATGCTTTTCCAGTGCAAAGCGGCGTAAATTCCTGATAACAAACATGGTATGCTCATCGACTGTATAAATGTGGAATAAATCATATTGCATTCTGGCTGTGATATTGGCAAAGCTCGGGAGGTATGCTGCCAGTACACCAAACCGGTTCATCCATCTTAGCGCATGCGTGACGCCGTGCGGCTGCCTGAAAATTTCGATGAATAATTGCCGGGCTTTGGGGTTGTTTCTGAAATCATCATCAATTAAATCCAGGTTTTTTCGGATTTCCCGAATTGTGGTTGCGCGTATGCCTTTTAATTCAGGATGTTTTTGTTGCACTAAAAAAACTTTTAACAGCGCAAGAGGGTTATTGACAAATACCCTGTTATGTTTTGTTTCAATGAAACCTGCAACAGCATTGAAATTTTCATCAATTTCCTGAATGGTTTTGGCGCTATTGGGATTAATCAGCTGTTCTTTAAATACTTGCAGCAAGATTTCGTTTAAACGTTCCAGTCCAACAACCGTTTTGAAATAATGCTGCATGAATTGTTCGATACATTCGTTGTTTCCGGTATCGGGGAAGCTAAACCAGACTGCAAGTTCCCGTTGGTAATCAAACAGCAGGCGGTCTTCCCTTCTTCCCGTCAGAATATGCAGTGCATACCTGATTTGCCAAAGTTTCTCCTGGGCCTCAAGCAATTCATCATATTCCTGGTCAGTAATAAACCCGTATTTAATCAATTCCTTTAACGTATCAGATTGATAATGGCGTTTAAAAACCCAGGCAATAACATGCCGGTCTCTCAGGCCACCCGGACTTTCTTTAACGTTAGGTTCAAGATTGTAAGCAGTATCGTGGTATTTTATATATCGCTGGCGCTGCTCTTCCATTTTGGCGGCAAAAAATTGTTCGGATGGCCACAAGCCATTCGATCTTATTTTGCGTTTCAGAGCCTCGAACCGTGCGGTATTGCCATCAAGCAGACGCATTTCAAGGAGCGTAGTGAAAACGGTTTGGTCTTTAGCCGCTGATGATATACATTCGTCAAGAGATCGGGTACTTAATCCAGGTTTTAGACCAATATCCCAGAGAAAGGTATTGAAATCAGATAATGCAGATTGAAATTCCGGCACACTACTATTATCTGTCAGTACCAGAATGTCAATATCGGAATGAGGGAAGAGCTCACTCCTGCCATAACCGCCCACAGCAATCAGGCTAAGTTCATGGGCCATGCCCACCATAAAGTGTTGCCAACAGGCAGATAAAATGGTGTCAATGAATTTTGCCTTGTCAACCAGTAATTTGGCAACCGACTTGTTCGGTTGAAATTTCTGGCTCAGTTCTTCATTATTAGCCTTCAGAAGGTTTTTGAATAACTCTCTTGAGTTACTTTCTTTCAACCAGGAAGGGGATATTTGTTGATCGGGTCTATTCACATTTCCTCTTGGCGTAAGGTGAGAATTTCATAGCCAGTTTCAGTTACCAGAATAGTATGTTCCCACTGGGCTGACAGGCTTCTGTCTTTGGTGACAGCAGTCCAGCCATCTTTCAGCACTTTTATATGCCGTTTTCCTAGGTTCAGCATCGGTTCAATGGTAAAAATCATCCCGGCATCCAATACTTCACCTTGTCCGGGTTTACCATAATGTAATATTTGTGGCTCCTCATGAAATTTTTTGCCAATGCCATGTCCGCAAAATTCCCTTACCACCGACAGGCGATTGGATTCCGCATGTTTTTGAATGGCGTGGCCAATATCACCCAGTGTTGCGCCCGGTTTGACTTGTTCTATACCTAAGAATAGCGACTCTCTGGTGATTTTGCACAATCTTTTGGCAAATGGGGAAACGTCACCTACATAAAACATTTTACTGGTATCGCCGTGGTATTCATCCTTGATAACAGTGATATCAATATTGACAATATCGCCATTTTTCAGCTTTTTAACATTGGGAATGCCGTGACAAACCTGATTATTGATCGAAGTACAGATTGATTTGGGGAAACCCCGGTAATTCAGTGGTGCCGGGATGGCTTTTTGTTCATTGACGATATAGTCATGACAGATTTGATTCAGTTTTTCAGTACTGGTGCCAGGAGCGACATGCGGCTCAATCATTTCCAGAACGTCAGCAGCCAGTTTTCCGGCAATCTTCATTTTTTCAATTTCGGCGGGTTTTTTTATGGATATACTCATTGGGGCTATGTGATGGTTTAAGGACTCTGGTCCGATCATTATAAGCCTTCCCCGAAGGCAAGAGGGATCGGCAGGGTAATAATTTATCTGATATCAATGAAATGTGCTAGCTGATTAATTTCAATACCTTTAGGAATCGTCAAATGTTTCGGCCAATGCTGATAATTTTTCCAATGAACGAATATAGAGTTTTTCATCATCAGTCCTGATAGTGGCATGAGCCACTTTTCGTCCCTTTCTTGGTGATTTGTCGTAAAGGTGTAAATGACAGTTCGGGATCGATAAAACCCGGTTAACTGGAGCAACATTGCCGATAAAATTCACCATGCCTGTATGGCCGCGTGCTCTGGTGGAACCTAACGGCAAGTCCATAATTGCCCGAAGATGATTTTCAAATTGACTGGTTTCAACGCCTTCAATTGTCCAGTGACCAGAGTTGTGTACCCTAGGAGCAAATTCATTTGCCAGTAATTTACCCTCGACATCAAACAGTTCAAGGGCAATGATACCAATATAATCAAGTGCTTCTAGCAAGGAGGTGATGTATTCTTGAGCTTTTTTTTGCAATTGATCGTTGTTTCGGCGCTGCGCTACACGCAAGATTCCGCCGCTGTGATAGTTTTCAGATAATGGATAAAATACAATATCGCCGCTAGGTCTTCGTGCTGCAATAATCGACACCTCGCGTTTGAAAGCGACGAAACTTTCGACTATTGCGGGGGTGTTTTGCATGGATGTCCAAGCACTGGATAAATCGTCGGGTGATTTTATGCGAAACTGGCCTTTTCCGTCATAACCCATTCGGCGGCTTTTCAAAATGGCCGGGTAGCCGATGTCAGGCATGGCTTTTTTTAGGTCTTCCAGGCTGTCAATACGGGCAAAATGAGCTGTAGGAATATTTTGCTGATGAAAAAAGTTTTTTTCTGTCAATCGGTCCTGTGCAATAGCCAAAGCATTGGCGGCAGGATAAATAGTTGTGTGACTGGATAAAAAATCAGCTGCGCTGGCCGGTACATTTTCAAATTCGTAGGTGACGATATCCGCTTTTTTTGCCAGTTCAGCTAAAAGGTCAGGGTCATCGTACTGACCTCGTAAATGTTCGCCAAGACCGGTTGCCCCTGCCGATTCACTGGGGTCAAGGATAATAAATTTCAATCCAAGCGGATATCCTGCCAAAGCAATCATACGAGCCAGTTGGCCTCCGCCTAATATGCCTATTTTCATACTGTTACCTTCAGCTTGCGTGGGTCTGGATTGGCCAACACTTTATCAGTCTGGTTTTTTCTGAACTCCTTTAGTGCATCACGAAATTGTGGATGTTTATTCCCCACAATGGCAGCAGCCAGCAAAGCAGCATTAATTGCTCCTGCCTTACCAATTGAAAGCGTTCCAACCGGAATGCCCGCAGGCATTTGTGCAATTGAAAGCAAAGAGTCCATACCATTCAGAGCTTTTGATTGCACTGGTACGCCCAGCACCGGAATCGGTGTCTTGGCAGCGGTCATTCCGGGTAAGTGCGCTGCACCACCTGCGCCCGCAATAATGACCTCTAGGCCCTTACTCTCGGCATTCTCAGCATATTCAAATAATTTATCAGGTGTACGGTGAGCAGAAACAACTTCCACTTCATGAGGAATATTAAGTTGCTCTAAAGTCTGTGCAGCATGTTGCATGGTCTCCCAGTCTGAAGTTGAGCCCATGATAATGCCGATTAATGCGGTCATGGAAATAATCTCCCGAAAAAATAATTTGAAAACCCGACATTATACTTCAATATCAGTCATGGGAAGCCCGGATAAGCCAAGCGAAGCAGGGATGCCATATTAAAAAAATAAATAAGATGATTGTCAAACAGCAATCAGGAATAGAAGAGTAAATAAAACTAGAAACGTTAAGAGCCTCCCTGATTGCAGGTGAAAAAAGTGGCAATGCTGGAATGTTTGGTATGAAAAAAATCAAACAAAAATCCTGACACAAATCAGGTTTGTCTGCAAAGGACCTGTTCAAGATCGTTACGAACCACTGTTAGTTGTGCGCGGACGGACCGTAGAAACCGGAGTTTACATGGAGTAAATAAGGATTCCGGGGACCGCTCAAACACAAATGACAGAGGTGCCTAAGATCTTGCACCGGCCCCAACGTTAACACAAATATACAATCAACACATCGTCGA